>WLHO01000005.1 GCA_009702645.1 Actinomycetota bacterium
AGGGTGGAGCACAGCTTTTCCGGACTGCACCCTTACTAACGCTTCGGGCGATGAACCAACCACTGCAAATTCACCATCGTCGTCAACAAAGTTGAGTAAATACATGTAGGGACTTGGGTTAATGGCCCGGAGCATTCGATAAACATCAAGCGGGCTTGCTGAAACCAACGCATCGAAACGCTGCGAAATAACAACCTGAAATACATCACCTGCAACAACGTGCTTCTTAGCTTTTTCCACAAGTTCCATGAACTCGTCATCAGTTGTCCGTCTTGTGAAAGCTGGTTCCGCACCAAGAGCCACCTCAGCCATGAAGGGTTTGCTTGGCTCTAGAAGCCTTTCCTTCATTGAACGTATGCGCTCAATAGCAGCTTCATATGCAGAAAGCGCGTCGGACCCTGTTTCAAGATATACGTTAGAAACAAGCTTGAGAGAAGAATCTTTATGATCAACGACTACCAAATCTCTAATGACTGCAAATGCTAGATCTGGAACTTTGAGCTCTTTTGGCTTTCTAGACCCAAGGCGCTCAATTTGATGCACGGTGTCCCAGCCAAGAAGTCCCACTAGACCTGATACCAACGGAGGAAGATCCTCTACTGGCGCTGCTTTCCAGCTTTGTTGAATCTTCGCTAGCGCGTCCAGACCAGACAAACCAGAAAATGTCTGGGTCTGTAAAGGTAAAGGGCTTGCTCCACCAGTTGATTTCCAAGCAACTGATTCTTCTGACGCAACAAGAAAGCCGTGGTTTTCAACGCCAATAAAGCTATAGCGAGACCAAACTCCGGCTTCAGCGGACTCCAAAAGAAAACTTCCTGGTTGGTTCGCAGCAAGCTTCTCAAAGATTGATAACGGTGTCTCCGTGCCAGAAAATACTGATTCAACAATTGGAATTACTTGGAAACTTTTAGCAAGCTCTAGGAACTCTTGTCTTGAAATCATCTGTTACGCCCTTGCGAGAGCGCGAAGCCGATCAATGGCGGCATTTCGATCGCTTGCTTGGAATACTGCAGTACCTGCAACAAAAGTATCGGCCCCTGCATCCGCCAGAGTCGCGATGTTATCTGCCGTGATCCCGCCGTCGACTTGAATAGACAGCGACAGAGAATTCTCTCGGGCAAATGCAGCAGCTTGAGAAACTTTCGGCACGGTTGCCTCGATCAATGATTGGCCACCGAAACCTGGTTCTACGGTCATTATTAGGAGCATGTCCAACTGCTGCACGAGGTTAGAAACTGACTCAAAGCTAGTGCCAGGCTTTATCGACATAGCTACCTTCGCACCCGATTCTCGAATGCTGGAGATAACCTGAGCCGGATCGTTGGCAGCTTCGAAGTGAAAAGTGACCGAGCTTGCAAACTTGGCATACTGCCCAGCCCAGTGCTCAGGATTGTCGATCATCAAGTGAACATCAAGGGGCACTTTGGAAACTTCAAAAAGCCTCTTTGCAATTGGAAGACCAAGGGTCATGTTAGGGACAAAATGACCATCCATCACATCAACGTGAATCAAGTCTGCGTGGGAAATACTTGCTAATTCTGCCTCGAGGTTCGCAAAATCAGCGCTCAAGATACTTGGCGCAATGCGAATGTCCATCTTGCTAGTTTACCGACTTGCGCATAAGCGCTAAGAACATAGCGTCAGTACCGTGAACATGAGGCCAGAGCTGTGTGGTGGAGAGCGTCTCATCAAGGGCAAGGTTCGCATTTATCCCATTCAGAATGATGTTTGCGTTAACAAGTTCGAGCTGATTCTTGAACTTCCCCTGCGCCCAAGACACCTGTGCAGTTGTTTCTGACAGATGAGGTGAGCAGGTCACATAGGCCAGTACTCCCCCTGGCTCCAAGGCATTCCAAGCACTCTCAAGAAGTTCCCTCTGGAGCTTAACCAGGTCAACCAAATCATCTGTAGTTCTTCTCCAACGAGACTCCGGTCTACGCCTTAACGCTCCAAGTCCTGTGCATGGAGCATCTAGCAGAATTCGAGAATACTTTTGCGCTTGATTGCCGATTTCTCTTCCGTCGGAGGTTGTGACCTGAAACTTGCCAAGAGGTTCAAGGGAATTGGAGACCAGTTGCGATCGATGCTGGGATATCTCGTTTGCAATTAAACTGGCTCCGTTTACCAGCGACAAAGCTGCCAGCAGAGCTGCTTTTCCCCCAGGTCCTGCACAAACATCAAGCCATTTGGTGTCGTCGATTTCAATCTTCGCCGCAACCAATGCAAGTGTGACCAGCTGAGATCCCTGATCTTGAACACGAGCGAATCCCTGCTGAACGGCTTCAATGTTGCCTGGGTTCCCGATGATAGAGACTCCAATTGGTGAAGGATTAGCTTCAAACGGTTGTGCCCCAAGCTGCTCTGGTGAGCAAAAACCTGGCAGTGCAACTAAGGAAACCTTAGGTGCCAAGTTATTGCTCTCGAGTAGTTTCTCAAGGCCGCCTTCTACTCCACGCGAATGCAAGGCCGCCTTGAAAGCTTGAACAATCCAAACTGGATGCGAATACTTGATTGATAAGGCTTCATTACCTGACACGCCCCTCAATACTGAATCAAGCCATTGGTCTCGGGTTTTTAGGCTTACCTTCCTTAGAACTGCATTAACAAATCCAACGGAGCCCTTGCTGGCCTTAGCCTTTGCGAGGTTAACACTTTCATTTATTGCAGCGTGAGTTGGCACGCGCATGTCTAGAAGCTGATGCACTCCAAGGACTAAAACAATCTGAGCAGCAGGCTCTATATCATCAATTTTCCGGCTTGATGCAGCTTCGATAATCTTTTCGTAGAGTAGCCAATTCCGAATCGTGCCAAAAGCAAGTTCCTGAACGAAAGCAGCATCCCGAGAATCAATTTTTGCTCTTGCAACAAGAGTTGGCAGAAGCAGGTTGGCGTACGCGTCATCGGACTGGACTCGATCTAGGAGATCAAACGCTACTTCGCGAATCACGACAGCAACAGCGAATCTCTTCGCAATCCCCGAAACCAGTCCGCCCCTGACATAACTTTCTTGCCAGCCGGCTGAACTTTTTTCAGTGACACCGAGCCGCCCAAACAAGAAACAATCAGTTCCGAACCAACCAGTTTTGCAAGGCCTGGTTCCAGTTCAGTTGAACCAGCAACCGAAGCTTCGAGCACTCGGACTGGCATAGTGTCCAATTCAAACCAAGCAACTGGTTCCGGGTTCATGGCCCGAACCTTGTTTACAAATTCCTCTGCTGAAAGCCGGAAATCGAGTCTTGCCATCGTTCGGGATATCTTTCTTGTGACCGATCTTGTGGCATCGCTTGTCTGTGTTGTTCTAGATGTATACAAATGGTCAAAATCATCCAGTGTCTTTACAAGAAGTTTCGAGCCTTCTAGGGTCAGACGTTCCAAGAGCTCACCAGCGTTCTCGTTGGGCAAGATTTCTACTTCCTCCGCTGAAAGAATTGGCCCGCTATCGACGCCCTCATCGAGCTTGAAGACGCTTACGCCTGTTTTAGTGGCCCCCTCGAGTAGCGCATGCTGAACTGGTGATGCTCCAGGGTATTTGGGCAAAAGAGAGTAATGAAGATTGATCCAACCCTTGCTAGGGATAGTAAGAACATCATGTTTGAGGATGCAACCGTAAGCAACAATGACCCCAAGGTCAGCATCTAATCCAGAGATCCAATCCCGGACTGCTTCATCTACGGAATTGGACTTCCACACTGGGATAGCTAGAGAAGTGGCAACCTCTGCAACTGCGGACTCGGTGACGACGGCTTTTCTTCCTGTGGAGGCATCAGCTCGGGTCAAAACCCCTACAACGGTATGCCCGGCGTCCACCAAGGCTCTAAGTGTCTTGGCAGCATTGGCTGGTGTACCCGCAAAAAAAATTCTCAAATGATCTCCGCATCTAGATTACTTCAGGGTCGTTCATCCTCACGGTTATCGCCCTTGCACTTCTTCCAGAACTTGCGGTCCGCGTCCTTCCTGCTCCTACCCTCGCAACCTCAGCTTTGAGTGTCTTTGCTAGATCAACGCCAATTGAATATGGGTACTTGAAGATTAGCCTCCACAACGAATTACTAGCAGTTGTCTCAAGTGGAGCTGGGCCAATTCTGATCACGCCATCCTGAGAACTCAAAAGCTCCGAAAGCTCGTTAAGTAATTCAAATTCGGCTGTGATGCTACCTAGCCGAAGCGCAGGTGGAAGCATTAGCTCTTTACGTGAACGATATTCATTTTCGGCAATCTTTTCGTGATTCCATAGGCAGAAAAGCTGCGAGAGTTCCCCCGAGACTCCTACAAGTACGCATTGCGCTTTCGATGAAGCTTTAGCAACCGCATTAGACCAAACGCGAACAGCTTCTTCTTGGGCACGAAGGTTTTGCCTAGAAAGAGCAATCTTGGCATCTAAGAGCACGACAGCACTGTATCCACCCTCAACGTATGGTTCCGCGCCGGCGGTAGCAACAACAAGAGTTTTACCTCTTGGAATCTTCACTGTTCGAGCATCACCAGTGGACTCAACAACTCGCGCTGATGGAAAAGCGCGCCCTAGCTCGGCAGCTGTGCGCGTAGCGCCAGCTCTACCTAATGAGACCTCAGTCCCTCCACAAACGCACCTGTAGTCCAGTTGAAAGGCATTGCACCAACGGCATTTCTTAGTACCGCTTGAATCAACCCAAAGCGGCCCCTTGCAATCCTTGCAACGCGCAGGCTCCTCACAACTCTTGCAGTAAATCGCAGTACTGTCACCCAAAGATGAAACTTGAACTAATACTGGTCCAATCTCTAGCCCTGCTTTTATTGCCGAATAGGCATGGGAATCAACGCGAAGGCCTGGCTCGGAATTTGAAATTCTTGGAGCAGCAAAAGCCCTAGTTCTGTCGACAAGAAACTTTGAGTCCAGAAGTCGCTTTATGTCGCAAGAAACTGAATGAGAAACAAATACTAATGAACACTGTTCAATCCCCTGTCGCACCAAAACCACGTCTCTAGAATGTAGATACGGAGCTGCTTGATCGGCATAGCTGCGGTCTGCCTCATCAAAAATCAAAATGCTTCCAAGGTTGTGGGCTGGAGCGAAAGCGGCAGATCTCGAACCAACCACTATTGATGGATTCTTATCAAGCGCCGTTAGAAATGCCTCGTACTGTTTCGACTTTGGCTGCTCCTGGGAAAAGTTGGCCACATACTCCCCTAAACCCAACTGGATCAGAGCGTCCGCGACCTGTTGGTGCTCTCGATAATCAGGAACGAGAATGATGGTCGACTTTCCCTGAGAAAGGTTCACTGAAGCGAGTTCAACGAACAGCTTCACCCAACCCGGCGCATTTGTGCGAACATCATTCCAGCCAGTTTCTACCTCTCGAGGTTCAGCCTGAACGAAGGATTTGGAGCCAGAAGCAACGAGCTGCTCCAAATACTCATGGCCATTCTTGGAATCAATGTGTTCTTTAGGTTTTGAGCTCAACAGCGATTTCCCACGTGCTTCAAAAGCTCTTGGCATGTGAGCTGGAATAGCTAGCTTGAGTAGCTCCCCTAACGTGCAGGAAGATCGATCTGCTAGTTGCTGACAAAGATGAAAAATACTTGGTTGAAGTGTCTGGGCGTTTCCAACTACCTCAAGAACTTCACTCAGTCGCCCCTTGAACTCCGAATCAACAGGAAAATCAACAATGAACGCATCCAACGGCTTCTTCGAACGCCCGAACATGACTCGAACGCGAGAGCCAATAGTTGCAATATCTTGCAATGACTCCGGGACAAGATAGTCAAACAACCTATCTAACTGAGGAAGGTTTGACTGGATAGCCAGTTTCGCTATCTTCGGCATTTATAGATTCAGAGCAGAACGCAACGCGTCAACGCGATCGAGCTTCTCCCAGCTGAACTCCGGTAGCTCTCTTCCGAAGTGACCGTAAGCTGCGGTCTTTGAATAAATTGGTCTAAGTAGATCTAGGTGCTCAACAATCGCACGCGGCCTAAGATCAAAAATGTCGCGAATAGCCTGCTCTATGGATGCCGTAGCGACTTTCTCTGTTCCAAAAGTTTCAAGGTAAATTCCTACGGGGTTGGCAACACCGATTGCGTAAGCCACTTGAACCTCAGCTCTATCCGCTGCGCCTGATGCCACAACATTCTTGGCGACCCATCGCATTGCATAGGCTGCAGATCGGTCTACCTTCGACGGATCCTTGCCGCTGAATGCCCCGCCGCCATGTCTTGCCGCGCCACCATATGTATCGACGATGATCTTACGTCCAGTAAGTCCAGCATCACCCTGCGGTCCGCCAATAACGAACTTGCCCGTTGGGTTGATAAACATCTTTGCCGCAGAAAAGTCCAGACCTGACTGCTCAAGGATTGGAATAATAACTTTTGACTTAATCGCCTCGTGTATGTCGGCTTCCGAGACCCCATCGTCGTGCTGACTAGATACAACTACGGCTTCAATTGTCTTTGGAGTCGAACCATCAAACCCTACAGTCACTTGAGTCTTGCCATCGGGGCGCAAGAACGACACTTCGCCACTTTTTCGAACACTTGCGAGCTTCTCCGAGAGCTTGTGAGAAAGGGCAATTGCAGTTGGCATGTATGTTGGAGTTTCATTGCTTGCATATCCGAACATGATTCCCTGGTCTCCAGCACCTTGAGACTCAAAACGATCAGTTGATCCTTCGTTCCTTACCTCAAGACCAGAGTCGACACCCTGAGCGATGTCAGGAGACTGCTGACCGATCGAAACCGATACACCGCAGCTTTTTCCATCAAACCCAATCTTGGATGAGTTGTAACCAATACCCAACACCGTGTCTCTGACAATCGAAGGAATCTCAACGTACCCGCTCGTCGATACTTCTCCAGCAACGTGCACCAAGCCGGTTGTGACCATAGTTTCTACAGCTACTCGAGCATCCTTATCTTGAGCCAACATGGCATCAAGAATGGCATCGGATATCTGATCACAGATTTTGTCCGGATGGCCTTCGGTAACTGATTCCGATGTGAACTGTCTTAGTTTGCTCATGATTCCCCCATGTTACTTGCTATCTGTGACAAAACGGCTTCCGCAACAGTCTGTTTGGTTCCTGCGATCTTCATCGTCGAATCCCTAGACACCAATGCAACCTCAGTCTCGTCCTTGCCGAACACTTTTCCATTACTGATGTTGTTTGCAACTATGTAGTCGCAGCCCTTGGATACCAGCTTCTTTCTCCCAAGCTCCTCCAGCTCATCACTGGCTTCGGCTGCGAACCCGATGACGATGGCTTTTGAGCCTTCATGTTTCAGAGAGCTTATGGTCTGCGCAAGAAGGTCGGGGTTGGCTACTAGCTCCAAGTCCAACTTCTCTCCAACCTCGGAGCGCTTGAGTTTCGCGTCTGTAGAAGCTGCGGGTCTGAAATCTGCAACCGCTGCAGCCATAACCAGAATGTCAAAGTTGCCGTGCTGTTTAGTAAGAGTCTCGCCAAGCTGCATCGCGGTCTGGATATTGACGCAATCTAGTCCTGCAGTCATAGCCTCGTCGATGTTGGCAGCAACAAGTCGAACTTCTGCCCCTAGCTGCTTTGCAGCCCGAGCAAATGCGAGTCCTTGTTTTCCGGAAGAAAAGTTTCCTATGAATCGAGCAGCATCAATCGGTTCCCTTGTGCCACCAGCTGTGACTAGGACCTTCTTCCCAGACAGCGCACCACCGAGCGATGCAATAGCGGATTCGAAAATCACTTGAGGTTCCGCTAGCCTCCCAACACCTGAGTCCTCTCCGGTGAGTCGACCAATCTCGGGCCAGACAATGTTTATGCCCCTTGAGCGCAAAGTAGAAATGTTTGACTGAGTGGCCTGGTTCTCCCACATCTCGGTGTGCATAGCGGGCGCGACGATCACTGGGCACGTTGCTGCAAGAACGGTTGTTGTGAGTAAGTCATCGGCAATGCCGGCTGCAAGTCTGGCAATGAATGAGGCTGTTGCTGGAGCAACGACGACTAGTTCGGCGGATTTCGAAATCGCGATGTGCTTTACCTGGTCAACATCTGTGAACAGATCTGGATCGACAATTGAGACAGGTTTTCCCGATAATGCTTCTAGAGTGGTCTTTCCGATGAACTTGAAAGCGTTTTGGGTTGCAACAACTTGAACTGAATGTCCGGCTTCGGCGAAGAGCCGAATTACTGCTGCTGATTTATAGGCCGCGATACCGCCGGTAACACCGACCACTACATTGGCCACGTGAATTTTTCGCTTAGTCTAGGTGGCGCTTTGTAAGAAGGCCCTGGTCCACTTCGTGAAGTGCAATCGTGAGAGGCTTCTCGTCGATAGTCACATCAACCAAAGGTCCGACATTGTTGAACAAGCTTCCCTCGTGAAGGGCAGAGTAGTAGTCGTTAATCTGACGCGCGCGCTTGGCGGCAAACATGACGAGTTCATACTTTGAGTCGACTCGATCCATCAACTTATCAATTGATGGGGAAACGATTCCTTCTAGCTTTTCGGACATGGCAACTTTCCTGAGATTATGTGGATTGCACTAAGTCTACGACTTCTTGGGCACATCTAGCCACCTCGTCATTTACCACCGAATAATCGAACTCCCCCGCCTGGGCTAACTCGGATTTAGCCGTTTCTAGGCGTACCTGCTTGTCCTGCTCGGATTCAGTGCCTCGTTTGTCTAGCCTGGCCCGCAATTCCTCAAAACTAGGTGGGTTGACAAAGACCAGTACGGCCTCGGGAAATGCCTTCTTAACCTGAAATGCACCTTGGACGTCAATCTCTAGAATCACATTCAGCCCTTGAGACAAGGCAAGTTCAACCGGTTGCCTTGGAGTGCCATAGGAATTAGCACCGTGAACAGTGGCCCATTCCAACATCAACCCCGAGTCGACTCTTTGTTTAAACTGCTCACCGCTCAAGAAGAAATAGGAAGTCCCTTCAATTTCCCCAATCCTAGGAGCTCTTGTGGTGGCAGAAACTGAAAGAACAAAGCCCGGGAAATTCTCCACGATGTGCGAAGCAAGAGTGCCTTTTCCAACAGCTGACGGACCTGCCATCACGATTAATCTGCCGTTCATCCCCGCAACCCTACCTCAAGCTCATCTTTGGCTGTTGCTACCCGAGCTGCCAAGCCTTCTCTAGTTGAACCTGCAACGGCACGAGAAACGCTACAGATGCTAACTGGAGAAAACGCTTGCATAAGTGATTTTGCCTTCGAGAGGCTTGCGCCCTGCGATCCGAAACCTGGAACCAAGACAGGAACACTCGAAGGTTTAGCTAGATCAATCCCAAGAGATAGGTGATCCACTGTTGCTCCATAAACAATACCGATGGATCCAAGCTCCCCCGCGGTGTAAGTGCTGGCATAGTCATACACGCTCTTTGCAATGCTTCGTCCGTCGGAAATAGCGGACTGCAATGCGCTAGCTTCTGGGTTCGATGTTGCCGCAAGTATGAACAAGCCACGCTTGTTCTCCAGAGCTACTTGGACAACTTGATTCAAGGACTCCGGTCCCAAGTACGGTGAAACGGTTAGTGCATCACACAAAAACACTGCCTCATTTCCAAGCCAAGCATTCGCATACCCGTTCATGGTGGATCCAATGTCGCCGCGCTTGGCATCCGCAATTACCATGAGCTTGCGTGAAGATGCTTCCTGGAGCACATCTGCTAGCACCCTAAAACCTTCAGCTCCAAATTGTTCAAAGAAAGCAACCTGAGTCTTTACTATTCCAACTTGATCTGCTGCGGCGTCCAGAATAGCCATTGCGAATGATTTGGCCCCTTCGGCGGATTTTGGAAGGTCCCAGCTTTGCAACTGTTCAAGGCTTGGGTCTATACCAACGCACAGTTGCCCTCTTGCTTTGAATCCCTGCGACAGCCTGAGGCCGAAACTAGACACCAAGTGCCGCCTTACGATCACTTGCGTGCTCTTGCAACGATCTAACTTCGAACGGACCTGCAATCACTGCTTCGAATGAACCGATTGCGCAACTAAGTTGTGCGAGCGTCGTGAAGATTGGTTTATCTGCTGCAGTTGTTGCCGCGCGAATCTCGTAGCCGTCTTTACGCGCAGAAGAGCCAGTGGGGGTGTTTACAACTACATCTACTTCCCCGGCCGTAATCATTTCAACAATTGTCGGGCCTTCTGTTTCCGAGGATCCCTGGCTGTGCTTTCTAACGGCACGTGCTGAGATACCGTGGCGTTGAAGAATCTGAGCCGTGCCTGCGGTTGCAAGGATTTCATAACCTAGCTGTTCGAGTCTTCGAACCGGCAAGAGCATCTGCGGCTTGTCTCGATCGGCAACTGAGATAAAGATTCGCCCCTTGGTTGGAAGCGAACTTCCAGCAGCTGCCTGCGACTTTGCAAACGCCCTAGGGAAATCAACGTCTATTCCCATGACTTCTCCAGTTGAGCGCATCTCTGGTCCAAGAAGGGAATCTACGTACCTTCCGTCTGCAGTTGCAAACCTCTTGAAAGGCAATACTGCTTCTTTTACAGAAATTGGCGAGTTGGATGGAATGTACGTTCCATCGAGGCTCGGAAGATGCCCCTCAGCTTTGAGCTCCGCAATGGACTTACCCACCATTACCAAAGCCGCTGCTTTTGCCAAGGTAATTCCCAAGGCCTTTGAGACAAATGGCACAGTGCGCGACGCGCGCGGATTAGCTTCAAGAACGTAAAGGACATCTGCGGCCATTGCAAACTGGACATTTAGAAGGCCCCTCACGCCAACACCCTTAGCTATCTTTTCGGTAGCGTCCCGAACGCGCGCAATCTGAGCCTCGCTGAGAGTTATCGGCGGCAAGGTGCAACTGGAGTCGCCGGAATGGATTCCTGCTTCTTCGATGTGCTCCATAACTCCACCTACATAGAGCTCAACACCGTCGTACAAAGCATCTATGTCAATCTCGATTGCATCATCCAGGAATCTATCGACTAGCAAAGGGTGTTCAGGACCAACAATGGCTTGGTCTTCAATTCTTCGGAAGTAATCGGACATGCCTTCTTGGTCATAGACGATTTCCATTCCTCGGCCGCCGAGTACGAATGAAGGTCGAACAAGCACAGGAAATCCAATTCGATCGGCAATCACTTTGGCGTCAGCAAGATTCGTTGCTGTTCCGTTAGCTGGAGCAAGGAGTTTTGCCTTGTCGAGAATCTTTGAGAAGGAACCGCGTTCTTCCGCTAAATCAATAGCGTCTGGCGAAGTTCCAAGAATTGGAACACCTGCCTTCTTCAAACCCTGCGCTAGCCCCAGGGCAGTCTGGCCACCAAGCTGGACGACGACACCAACAATCTCACCTGAAGCGGATTCCGCGTGGATTACTTCAAGGACATCCTCAAGGGTTAGTGGTTCGAAGTAGAGCCTGTCGGATGTGTCGTAATCAGTCGAAACTGTTTCCGGATTGCAGTTGATCATGATTGTCTCGTAGCCTGCGTCGGAAAGAGCGAAAGAGGCGTGAACACAGGAGTAGTCAAATTCGACGCCCTGACCGATGCGGTTGGGGCCAGAGCCAAGAATGATTACCTTCCGACGATCGGAAGGAACGACCTCAGTCTCCTGTTCATAAGTTGAGTAGTGATACGGGGTGAGAGCTGGAAATTCCCCGGCACAGGTGTCAACAGTTTTAAACACCGGTCGAAGCCCGAGCTTGTGCCGGAGGCTTCGGACATCGGTCTCCGAAAGACGCCGCAACTCAGCAATCTGATGATCGCTAAAGCCGTGCTCCTTTGCCAACTTAAAGATCTCAGGAGTTAGGTCCTTAGCGTCTCGAATCGAAACTGCGACTTCATTAATCAACACAATCTGATCTAGGAACCAAGGGTCAATCATTGTCGAATTGAAGACCTGTTCCGGGGTCGCTCCCTTAAACAATGCCTGTTGAACACTGACAATTCGACCGTCGGTTGGTTGCTTTATTGAAGTAAGTAGGTCTTCAACCGGAGTCACGTTGTGGTTCCAATGAAACGAGGATCCTCGCTTTTCTAACGAACGAAGCGACTTCTGTAGAGCTTGGGAGAAAGTGCGGCCGATTGCCATGGCCTCTCCCACGGACTTCATAGTGGTTGTAAGGGTTGGGTCGGCAGCTGGGAATTTCTCGAAGGCGAATCTAGGGACTTTAACGACAATGTAGTCGAGTGTCGGTTCGAAACTTGCAGGAGTCACTTTTGTGATGTCGTTTGGAATTTCGTCCAAGGTGTATCCAATGGCTAGCTTGGCCGCAATTTTTGCAATTGGGAATCCGGTTGCTTTTGAAGCCAAGGCTGAAGATCGGCTGACTCTAGGATTCATCTCAATCACGATTACTCGACCCGTTGCAGGATCTACAGCAAACTGAATGTTGCAACCACCGGTGTCAACACCAACATCACGAATAATTTGAATCGAGATGTCTCTAAGGTTCTGGTACTCGCGGTCAGTAAGTGTCAGCGCCGGTGCCACAGTGATTGAGTCCCCGGTGTGTACTCCAACAGGGTCAACATTTTCAATCGAGCAAACCACAACTGCGTTGTCGTTGCGGTCCCTCATTAGTTCTAGCTCATACTCTTTCCAGCCAAGAATTGACTCTTCAAGAAGCACCTCGGTTGTAGGAGACGCCTGAAGACCTGCACCGGCGATTCGTATAAGTTGCTCTTCGTTGTATGCAAACCCCGACCCTAGTCCTCCCATTGTGAAGGAGGGTCGAACAACCAGTGGATACCCGAGCTTTTTTGCTCCATCCAGGATCTCTTCAATGTTTCTTGCAATAACTGACTTTGCGACATCGGCTCCGGCGTCAAGCACAAGCTGCTTGAATGATTGGCGGTCCTCCCCTGCCTTGATGGCGGCTATGTTGGCACCAATGAGCTCGACGTTGTACTTCTCTAGAATTCCCAACTCATGCAGTTCCATCGCGGCGTTGAGCGCTGTCTGACCACCAAGGGTAGGCAGAATTGCATCAGGCTTTTCCTTCGCGATGATTGCCTCAATAACCTGAGCAGTTATAGGTTCGACATATGTGGCATCTGCGAAGTCGGGATCGGTCATGATGGTGGCTGGGTTTGAATTGACGAGAATCACCCGGATGCCCTCAGCTCTGAGTACCCGACAGGCCTGAGTGCCCGAGTAGTCAAACTCGCAGGCTTGACCGATGACAATTGGTCCGGAGCCAATAACCAGAACGCTGTTTAGATCAGTTCTACGCGGCATTAGTTTGCACCTGACCGCTCGGTAATCATTTGAACAAGTCGGTCAAACAGATATGACGAATCGTGTGGACCAGCGGCTGCTTCGGGGTGATACTGCACCGAGAACGCTGGTACATCAACGCATTCAAGGCCCTCTACGCACTGGTCATTTAGGTTGACATGGGAAACTCGAACCTTGCCAAATCCAGCAGGTGAAGCAACTAGTTCGCCATTTTCCCCGCCAGGAACTCGAACCGCGAATCCATGGTTGTGAGCTGTGACCTCAACGCGTCCAGTGGTCCGATCCAGAATTGGTTGATTGATACCTCGATGACCAAAGGCCAGTTTGTAAGTGTCAAAACCAAGTGCCCGACCAAGAAGTTGATTTCCAAAGCAGATTCCAAAAAACGGTATTCGTCGTTCAAGAATTGCCTTGAGTAGCTTGACTTGATCACCTGAAGCACTTGGATCTCCAGGTCCATTCGAGAAAAAGACGGCATCAGGTTTGGTAGCCAGCACTGTTTCGATGGATGTGATGGCGGGAAGAACTGTCACAACCAGTCCTCGTTTGATCATGTGCTCAATGGTTGAACGTTTGATTCCAAGATCAAGAATCGAGACCCTGCCAACGTATTGCCCCATGTGAGGAACCTCGTAGGAATCAGGTGTTGTAACCATGGAACTCAGAGACATTCCCTTCATCTCTGGGGCCTCGCAAACTATCTCGACCAGTCTTTCTACGGCCTGTTCAGACCTTGGGCCAGAAAAGATCCCAGCGCGCATCGCGCCCTTTGATCGGATGTGACGAGTGAGAGCCCTGGTGTCTATGCCTGAGATACCAACAATAAAGTTTTCCTCGAGCTCTTCCGCGAGTGATCTCTCTGATCGGTAATTTGAAACAACTCTGGAAGGCTCCCTCACGACATAGCCGCTAACCCAAATACGGTTAGATTCTTGATCTCGAGAATTTACACCGGTGATTCCGATGTGAGGTGCAGTCTGAACAACAATTTGTCCAGCGTAGCTCGGGTCAGTAAGAGTCTCCTGATAACCAGTCATTCCAGTAGCAAAAACTATTTCCCCTAAGGTTTGACCTTCGGCTCCATAAGCGGTTCCATCAAAGACCTTGCCGTCTTCAAGCACTAACTTCGCGGTTTTCATTTGATTAGGCTCCCACCAAGCTTGACAGTTCAGAAAGCGACCGAGAGCGAAGGTTAGCATCGACAAATCGGAAATGGGACTCTAGTTCCTGCGAACCAAGCTTCCACTTGATCGACACAAGGCCATCTTTTTCAACTGCTCTATCAATGACCGCAGAGACCGCACCGACTTCGATCAAATCCTTTTTCGGAATAAGAAAACTCACCTCACCGGTGCGAGTCACTTCTAGTCCTGACGCGGTAATCAAAAGATACGCCTCACCGCGGTGTGCCAAGCCATGACCAACAACACGCTCAAGTGGACGATCAGCAAACGTCGTAGCAACATACAGACATTTGAATCCGTTTGTTGAGCCGGAAACCCAAATCGGCTTTGGAAGTGTCAACTGTTGCTTCGAGATCCTTCTGCGCCAGGAGGAAAACGCTAGCAGCGCTAGAACCATAAAGAATGCTAGACCGATAAGGCCAACCTGGTAAGTCTCCACTAGATTCTGCCCTTCTGAACAACTTGGAAATCTCTATAACTAAATTCTCCGTCATAAATCGTGTGCACAACTCTCCCCTTCATCGCAAGGCCTGAGTAGGGATTGTTTTCACTCATGCTCTGAGTCCGAGGTTCTGGTGACCAGGACAAACCAGGGTTCACAAGCGTGAGATTCGCTGAAGATCCAGGTTCTAGATATCGCCCTTGCGATTCAAGCCCGCTGATTCTTGCACCGTTTATGGACATAACCTCAGCTAGACGTGCAAAATCTGATTTTCCAGAATCAATTAGGACCTCCTGCGCTACGGAGTATGCGGTTTCGAGTCCGACCATTCCAAAGGCAGCACTGGCCCAGTCAGTATCTTTTGATTCCTTAGGGTGAGGTGCATGGTCGGTTGCAATCACATCGATAGTGCCATCCACTAACCCATCACGAAGCGCTTTTACATCAGCGTCGGTACGAAGCGGAGGATTTACTTTATAGAGCGGATCGTATCCAGCTGCTAACGATTCTGTTAGGAGAAGATGATGGGGGGTCACTTCGGCGCTTACGTTAACTCCCCGCTTTTTGGCCTGGCGAATCAATTCAACTGAACCAGCGGTTGAGACGTGGCAAACGTGAAGCCTTGAGCCGGTAAGTTCAGTGAGCATCAGATCTCGCGCGATGATTGCCTCTTCCGCAACGTGTGGCCAGCCTGCGAGTCCAAGCCTGGTGGCAAGAGCTCCTTCGTTCATCTGAGCGTTTACGGTAAGTTTTGGCTCTTGAGCGTGCTGGGCGATAACACCATCAAACGCCTTTACATATTCAAGA
>WLHO01000050.1 GCA_009702645.1 Actinomycetota bacterium
AAAAAGGACAAGGACTACGTCGTTATCAAGGGCGAAGTTCTAATCGTTGATGAGCACACCGGACGTATTCTTGCCGGTCGTAGATACAACGAAGGTATCCACCAGGCAATCGAAGCCAAAGAAGGTGTTGAGGTAAAAGCTGAGAACCAGACTCTAGCTACCGTCACCCTGCAGAACTTCTTCCGTCTTTATTCAAAGCTTGCCGGTATGACCGGTACCGCTGAAACTGAAGCAGCCGAATTCATGGCCACCTACAAGCTCGGCGTTATTCCAATTCCTACAAACAAGCCAATGATCCGCATCGACCAGCCTGACCTGATCTACAAAAACGAAGAGGTCAAGTTCAACATGGTTGTTGAAGACATCGTTGAGCGTCACGCCAAAGGTCAGCCGGTTCTGATTGGTACCACCAGCGTTGAAAAGAGCGAATACCTTTCTGTCCTTCTTGCTAAGCGCGGAGTTCGCCACGAAGTACTAAACGCCAAGAACAATGCCCGCGAAGCGGCCATCATTGCCATGGCCGGACGCTTTGGATCAATCACCGTTGCCACCAACATGGCTGGCCGTGGAACAGACATCATGCTCGGTGGAAACGCTGAGTTCCTAACTGTTGATTCCCTAAACTCCAAAGGCCTAAGCCCTGAAGAAAACCCAGAAGAGTACGAAGCTGCCTGGGCTCAGGAGTTCGAGCGCATCAAGCAAGAAGTTGCTGTTGAAGCCGAAAAGGTTCTTTCAGTTGGAGGACTCTATGTTCTTGGTACCGAGCGTCACGAGTCTCGCAGAATTGACAACCAGCTACGCGGTCGTTCCGGTCGTCAGGGAGATGTTGGTGAATCCAGGTTCTATCTTTCTCTAACCGATGATCTGATGCGCCTATTCAACTCCGGTGCAGCTTCAGCTTTGATGAACCGTGCCAGCGTTCCAGATGACACCGCCATCGAATCCAAGGTTGTCTCTCGAGCCATCGCTAGTGCCCAGTCACAGGTTGAGGGTCGAAACGCTGAAATCCGTAAGAACGTTTTGAAATACGACGATGTTCTAAACCGTCAGCGTGAAGCTATCTACGGTGACCGCCGTCACATCCTCGAAGGTGACGACATCCAAGGTCGCGTGGTGACTTTCCTTGAAGACACCATCAAGTACCTAGCCAATACCGCAATGGAATCCAAAGAAGACACCGATGCAATCCTTCAGGGCCTGTGGACCGAGCTAAAGGCCATCTACCCAATCTCTATCGAGATTGACGAGGTGCTAGCCGAGGCTGGAAGCCGAAGCAAGCTAACCGCATCATTCCTAGCCAGTGAAATCATTAGCGATGCCAAGATTCAGTACGCCAGAAGAACCGAGTCACTAGGCGAAGAGGCAATGCGCGAGCTTGAAAGACGCGTTGTATTATCCGTTATTGACCGCAAGTGGAGAGATCACCTATACGAGATGGATTACCTCAAAGAGGGAATCGGTCTTCGTGCCATGGCTCAGCGTGACCCGCTAGTTGAGTACCAGCGTGAAGGTTTCGTGATGTTCCAGCAGATGATGGGATCAATCCGCGAAGAAGCTGTGACTTACCTATTCAACGTTGAGGTAAAGCTTGATCAGTCACCTGTTGAGCAGATCAAACCTCAGACCAACCTGACCTACAGCGCACCAGGTGCACCAGCTGAGGACGCCAAGCCAGTTCTAAACCAGGCTCCAGTCAATCGAGCTGCTGCCAGGAAGCAAGAGCAGGCAAATCGCAAAGCCGCCGGAAAGCAAGAAAAGGGCAGCTCCTTCTTCAAGGACTAAAGAAAGCCAATATTGGTAGCTCTCCAGCTTCCGTTTTGACTCTCTAGCCGAATGGTTACAGCCTTTGCTCTCTGCCGGTTCGATAGCAGAACTACCGACTCAATCACATCCTCGGCAGGGGACTGGTATCTAACCTTTACAACATCTGTTGGTTGAATTACAGGTTTTCGTCCAGCTTTCATCCTCGCCTGAGCACCAGAGGCGGCTCGAGCGCGAAGTGATTCATAAACTTGCTCACTGACAATCCTGGATAGCTGATCTACTGATCTAACCCCGGCTAGAACTTCATTGATGGCCTTTGCCATACTCGCCAGAAATACATTCGGTGACTTTAGTGGAGCGGCCCTTGGAATCTCAGGCCCGAATTCCAAATGCCTTTGGCTCTCGTAGCCTCGTGAGTGAGTGGAACCGTCAATTTTTACTATGTGCCTTCGCATGGTACCCCTTTCAACTTTTTTACCCCCAATTGAGATTGTTTGAGACTAGAACTTTTGGAGACTGATTTGTAGTCAGGGGCGAAGCTGTGGAAAAGAAAAGTTCAAACAGCTTTCTTGATGGAAAATCTCCAGATGACATCAATAACAGCAATGGAATTACAAGAAAGCTCCTTTTCCTATCTGGGATCCAAAATTGCCAACAGCAATCTGCTCAGGCTGCAACTTCTCAGTGGTAGTTGTCGAGAGCTTGCAAACCCCAAGCTTGGAAGAGACTTCGTGGCTGGAAACCTAGAAGACGGTAAGTCGTTCGGGGTTTTTAGGCGCAGCATCCTAAGAAGTGTCGAGTTCGTCCTCGAGCCAGAACTTAGCTCTCAGACCATTGAGTACACCAGAGGGGCAATCGGAGAGTTGTTATCTCGTCAACACTTTCCCACCCAGGCCAGACTTGGTTATCTCGAGCCCGAGTGGTCAGTACAGCAAATCAGAGTGATTGGGGTAGTCAGGGGATTTTTGTTTACCGAGCATTACCAAAACCCAGCAGTACCAATTGCATCCCTTGGGCTAATTGAACTGGATTGTGCATAACTTTATGCGCACGGGTTTCGCTCTAGACATACTTTGAGTCTTGTTCCTTAGGAGGTATCCAACATGATCTCTAACAAGTCAGGTAAGAAGCGCCCGCTCCAACTGGCTTTGTCAGTTATAGCAATTGCAGGTTCTGTTATCGGGGCATGGTTTGTGATTGAAAGCTCAAAGATTACCGAGGTGTATCTGGTCACTAAGAGCGATCTGGCTTCTGGAAGTGCACTGTTGGAAACAGAGCTGGCAACAGCCGATCTGGCTCTTTTCTCAATTGGATCTTCCTACCTACAACCTGGTGAGCTACCCGAAGGCTCCTATTTGGCTAGGTCACTTTCTGCAGGGGAGGCCATCCCCAGAAGCTCAGTTACAACCCAACTACTAGATGATTTTTCAAACCTCGTACTTACTCCTTCGGTTGAGCTAAGTGGTGAAATCGCCCCAGGTGCACGCGTATCGGTCTGGGCTAGCCCAGCACTTGACTATCAAAGCTTCGGTGAGCCAACTATTGCCGCTCTCGATGTTGAGGTGGTTGCAATTGTCGAACCAGAAGGAAGCTTCGCTCAGGCCGGTAAATCGGTCGAGCTTAGAGTGCCGGTTGCTTCCATACAATCGCTACTTCGCGCCATGGCAAACGGCGATGCCATCGCCTTGATGGCATCAAGCACATCCCTTGGAAACTAGATGCTTGATCGATTAGCCAAATCAATTACCTCCCGGGTTACCCCAAGGCAGTCTTTTAATCCTGTGGTAATCGCTATCACTAGCCCATACGGATCAACCGGTAAAACTACGGTTGCAATAAACATCGCCCTGGAGATAGCGGCCGAGAAGGCCAGAGTTTTATTGATTGATGGAGACACTAGAGGGCCAGCCGTGGCCAATCACTTTCTATTGAGCGAGCAGCCTGCGGGATTGGCAGCTGCCCTTCGGATAGCAACTCAGCAAAGATTTGATCTTGACCAACTGGAACGATTGAGCTTTCAGTTCCAGAAGTCCACTTTGCGAATAATGCCTGGAAGTCAAGATCTGCCATTGCAAGCAATTGACGAAAGCGCCATAGCAATGCTTTTGGATACTGCCCGCAGCGGCTTTGAATACACAGTTATCGACCTTGGTTGCCTAAATCCACACAGTGAATCCAGGCAGGATTTTCTAACTAGTAGCATCCTCAGCCTGGCTGATAGAACAGTTTTGGTTTGCCTTGCCGACCCGATAGGAATCTTCCGGCTACTAAGTGCGGAGGAGTCAATAGCAGCTTTGCCGAGTGCACCAAATCTAGTGATGAACCGAGTGAGAAACTCAGTGATTGCTTCGGCACGCAGAGAAATCGGAATCACTCTTCAGCGACTTAGTTCATTGGAGCCCAAAGCGTTCTTACCCGATGACCCGGTGCACATCGACCAGGCAGTTCGCACCGGCGTCCCGGCCACATCGCTTTCTAGATCCGGTAGCTTCCGGCAAGCCCTCACTGGGTTTGTTAGGGCTGAGCTTCTAGGCCGCAAGGGTCAGCTGGATTCTAGGGTGGCTAAACTTGGGTGAGTGTCGACCCTATCCGAGCTGATTGCCAAACACGGCGAGCCCAACAAAGCCAACATCGAGTGGTTGACACTGCTGCTTTCGGAGTGGCAATTAGCAGCCGATCTACTCTTTGCTGACCTAGTTTTGTGGGTTCCATCCAAGCAGGGTGATTTCATTGCCGTAGGTCACGCAAGACCATCCAGCGCTGCAACCATCTTCTTTCGTGACATCACCGGAGAAACCATAAAGAAGGAATGGCTCCCACTGGCCAAACAAGCCTTCGAAACCGGTGAGATCGCAATTCTAAAAACCTCTGATTCAACCGCAGGTCTTCCAACCAAGCTCAGCGCTATTCCGGTTCGTCGAGGCTCCAACTCGAGTGAGGCTGGAGAACCGATTGCCCTTATCACCCGCCACACCAACATTGCTGACAGCAGGACTCCAAACAAGCTCCAGATCAACTATGTGAATTGTGGCAATGAGTTGCTCACGATGATCTCTGAAGGCAGCTTTCCGGATTTCTCAACCCCAACTGGTCCAAGACGAGGCGCTCCGCGAGCTAACGATGGTTTGCTAAGACTCGATGTTGATGGAATTGTGACCTTTGCAAGCCCGAATGGATTATCTGCTTTCAATCGCCTTGGAATCGTGGGAGAGCTAGAAGGAAAATCCCTTGCCGAAGCTGCCACCAAAATTGTCAAGAAACAATCAACTGTTGATGAGTCTTTACCGCTGGTCCTAACCGGCAAAGCTCCCTGGCGAGCCGACCTTGAATCAACGAATTTAACCCTTTCTATTCGAGCAATTCCCCTTCTCAAAAAAGGAGCTCGAACCGGAGCGATTGTTTTGTGTCGTGAGATCACCGAGCTTCGTCGCCAAGAGCAGGAGCTGCTAACCAAGGACGCCATTATTCGTGAGATTCACCACCGAGTGAAAAACAATTTGCAGACCGTGGCATCGGTGATGCGCATTCAAACCAGAAGATCCGACAACCCAGAAGTCAAAGACGCACTTGAGCAGGCTATTCGACGAGTATCAGCCATCGCACTTGTTCACAACACACTTGCCGAAGGGTTCAGCGAAGAAGTGAACTTCGATGAGGTCTTCGCCGACAGCATGAGACTAGTTGGCGAGTTGGCATCGGAGAACTCCAAGACTCTAAAGCTTCGAATTGATGGCAAGTTTGGAAAGCTCAACAGCGATTTAGCTACGCCTTTGGCGGTAGCCCTAACTGAGTTAGTCACCAACGCGGCAACTCATGGACTTGGCTCTCACGGCGGACTTATCTCAATCAACACCAAACGAACCGCCAAGGCGCTCTCGATTGA
>WLHO01000051.1 GCA_009702645.1 Actinomycetota bacterium
GGGCAGGAAGAACTTCTGATTCGGCCGAAGCCGTAAGAACCAGAAGCTGCGCCATGCTATCTCCAAATCTTTGTGCCAAGTTTAGCCATAGCTGAGAGCGGCTAAGGCATGATTGAGATATGAGTAAGCACTGGGGCCAGATAATCAGCATCTGGGTGATTGTTGCCGCATTGGCAATCTGGGCAATAGTTAGCCAGAGCCAGTCAACCGCCCCGGCTTGGTTTGGGACAATCCTTGCGGGTTCGGTGGCGCTGGTATCGCTTTACCACTTGTTTAGGGCCCAGCCAGAAGGCATTGTCAGAAAGCTCGTTTACGTTGGCGGCGGTAGCTACCTGATCCTGGCAGTTGCCACCGCCTATGTGTTTCTAGCCAGTTAGACTTGATACATGCTCGCACTAGAAATTTTCTTCACCGGCCTATTGGTTCTGGCATCGCTTGCCATCGGTTCCATCTCAGCGCTGGTTCTGTACCGACTTTTCAAGGGTCAGAAATAGTTGTTCGTTTTACCAGAGGGTCTGCCGCTGGAACTAACTCCATTTGCATTCCTAGTAGGTAAGTGGTCCGGTTCCGGCCTAATCTCTTACCAAACCAAGACTTCGAAGATTGAGCAGCAGTTCAACCAAACAATCGAATTCAGTCATGATGACCAACCTTTCCTAAGCTACGTAGCCAAATCACAGCTTGCTGACGGAACATCCCTGCCAACTGAGATTGGCTTTTGGCGCTTAGCCAAAGCTCCGGAAGGTTCAGATAGCGGACCAGGTTTGTTGCCAGGAACTGGCGAGAAGCATCTTGCAAACCATGAGCAACTAGAAACGTTGAGAAACAAAGACGGCGGGTTCGACATCGAAGCATCGATTCTTCACCCAAGTGGAGTCAGTGAGCTTTACATCGGTCAAATTAAAGGTGCCCGAGTTGACCTATCTACCGATGCAGTAATGCGCTCTTCTTCCGCCAAGGAATATGTCGCGGCAACCAGAATGTTTGGTCAAGTTGACGGAAGCCTTCTTTGGGCTTGGGATATGGCAGCCCTTGGTAATCCACTTGCCTCTCATGCATCGGCAAAGCTCGAAAGAGTTCAGTAGTTGCTAGTCAAGCAGCATTATGGCGATCCAATGATTGAGCAGCGAAAGCTCTCTGAGGGCCAAGCCTTTTGTCTTTTGGATACCCAAGGCGTCATTTCAGTAAGCGGTGTCGATCGCCTAACTTGGCTTCATTCTCTCCTTAGTCAAAATCTCAAGAATTTATCTCCCGGTGATTCCGCTGAAGCACTCCTTCTAGACCCGCAGGGTCGAATCGAACAAGTTATCAAGATCATCGATGACGGTGAAACTACCTGGCTAATGGTCGATCAAACCCACACCGAATCCCTTCTTTCTTGGCTACAAAAAATGGTGTTTCGAATGAAGGTTGAAATCGCCGACCGTTCAGCTGAGTTTGCAACCGTAGGTGCAACCAACTCGGATTCTGAAATAAGTTTTATCTCCAATGGTCACCCATTGATTTGGAAGGACCAGTGGCCAGGGGTTGTTGCCGGAGGCTTTCGCTATTCAACAAGGGCTGTAGATTACAGCTGGTTCGAACACTTGGTGCTGGTTGCAGATTTGGAAAAAGTTCTCGCCGGCAAATCTATGGCTGGGACCATGGCAGCCGATGGGCTTCGGGTTGCAGCTGGAAGACCTAAGGCAATCAATGAAGTTGATGAAAAGTCACTTCCGCACGAACTTGATCTACTCTCAACCGCAGTTCATCTTTCAAAGGGCTGCTACCGCGGTCAAGAATCGGTTGCAAAGGTTCATAACCTAGGCCATCCACCAAGAAGGCTTACCTTCTTACACTTGGATGGCTCCGAGCACGCGCTTCCCGACGTGGGGGATGAGGTGCGGGTAGCTGGCGAAGACAAATCACGAGGCAAGATCACTTCGGTCGCTCAGCACTTTGACATGGGCCCAATTGCATTGGCGGTTATTTCCAGGTCAGTTCCAGAAGATGCAGCCCTTGAGGTGGTTGGGCAGCACGGACTAATTGCTGCAACCCAGGAGGTAATTGTTCCTCAGTCAGCTGGGTCGGTTGCGAATATCCCCAAGCTTCCAAAGCTCAATCTGGGTGCGAAGGCGAAATAGCTTCGTAGCTCACGGTTATTTCGCCCAGCCTCCAACGCTTAGGGGAGTTCTCGATAGGCCAGCCGGCTTGGAGCATGCTCTTCGCAGTTTGAACAAATCGCTGAGCAGAACCAAATGCGCCAAAGCCCGCAGCTTTATCCCAGGCCTTATCTAAATCTTGAAGATACTGGTGGATTTTGTTTCCAGGGGTGTTTTTGTGAATCAGAATCTTTGGTAATCGCTCTGCGACTTTTGATGGTCTATCTAGCCCTTGGAGTCGTAGCGAAATTGTGAAATAAATTGGCTGAAATTTATCAAGAGTTATCCAACTGGCTACTCTTCCGATTTCATCCGAGGTGCCCTCGATAATTAAGCCGCTATCGCTTAGGCGCGATTGCATAAGAGCCCAAGCAGACTCAACTTCAGATTCTGAGTACTGTCGCAACACATTCAGTGCGCGAATTAGATCGACATCGGTTCGATCTGAAAACACCTTTGGAATTGGAACCTCGAAGCCGCCGTTCTCAAATGCGAGGCGGGAGTGTTCTAGTTCCTTTGCTTCACTCACCCGAGCTGGATCAATTTCAATTCCAAGCACGCGAATACCGGGAGCAACTTTTTCAAGCCTTGCTAAAAGCTCGACTGCCGTGACAGGCGTCTTGCCATAACCTAAATCAACTGCAAGGGGACTGGCAAGCTTTCGAAGAAAGGCTAGCTGCGTTAGGTATCTATCGATACGCCGAAGGCGGTTGGGGTTAGTGGTTCCGCGAGTTATCGCGCCAACTGGTTTTTTCAATGCCACCACTAAAAACTACCCTGCTGACTAAACTTGAGAGTATGACTAGCCAATACACCTTGATTTTGCTTCGACACGGCAACAGCCTGTGGAACCAACAGAACCTATTTACCGGCTGGGTGGATGTTGAGCTAAGTGATCAGGGCCGTCAGGAGGCTAAGCGAGCCGGAGAGCTTCTGGCAGAATCTGGCCTGAAGCCAGATCTTTTGTATACCTCTTTACTAAGGCGTGCAATCGCCACAGCAAACATCGCCCTTGATACTGCAGAGCGCAGCTGGATTGAAGTTAAGAGATCTTGGCGCTTGAACGAGCGCCACTATGGAGCCCTTCAGGGCAAGGACAAGGCTCAGACCTTGGCCGAGTATGGACCAGAGCAGTTCCAGATTTGGCGCAGAAGCTTTGATGTTCCGCCGCCGCCAATTGATGACTCAGATAAGTACTCCCAGGTCGGAGACGAACGCTACGCCGATCTCGGTTCTGCAATTCCAAAGACCGAGTGCCTCAAGGATGTCTTGGTTCGGATGATGCCGCTTTGGGATCAGATTAAACAAGATTTGAAATCAGGCAGAACAGTTTTGGTGACCGCTCACGGAAACTCACTTCGAGCGCTGGTTAAGCACCTGGATGGAATTTCCGATGCAGATATTGCTGAGCTGAATATCCCAACCGGTATGCCATTGGTTTACAAATTGAATGAGAATTTTGAACCAACCGTCAAGGGTGGAACCTATCTAGATCCAGAAGCTGCAGCAGCTGGAGCCGCTGCAGTAGCTAGCCAGGGAAAGAAGTAAGTCTTACTCGGTCTCGTGCCACTCACCAGTGGTGAGGTAGCTTACCTTCGAAGAAATATCCACAACGTGGTCAGCAAAGCGCTCGAAGTAGCGGCTTGCTAGTGTCACGTCAACTGTGAACATGGCGTTTTCTTTCCAAGTGTCTGAAAGAACAACGTCGAAAACATTTCTGTGTAGCTCGTCAACTCTTTCATCTTCGGCTTGGATAGCTCTAGCCTGATCAACGTCTGTGTTTCGAAGTACTCCGGCAACTTTCTTAGCAAGCTGAGCATCAAGGGCGCCCATCTCTTGAAAAGTGCTTCTTAGAGAATCAGGAACTGCAGAACCCGGGAAGCGGTAGCGAGCAATCGCTGCGATGTGTCCAGCAAGAGCACCCATGCGCTCTAGCGATGCACTGATTCTTAGTGCTGAAACCAAAACTCTTAGATCTCTTGCAACCGGGGACTGCTGGGCAAGGATTTTGATGACTAGCTCGTCGAGTGCAAGGGCTTTTTCTTCGTTTGCCTCAGAAAGGGCGATTGCTTCATCAGCTTTGGCGATGTCATTTCCCAAGAATGCCCCAGAGGCCTTTTCCATGATGACCGAAACCGAGTCGGCCATTTCAATCAGGCGCTGCTGAACCTCTTGGAGCTCGCTTCTAAATACTTCCCTCACGGCCGTGCCTTTCTAGGTTGTGGGCCCACTATCCCAGCCTTTGGTTAACGCAGGTCAAATAAACACCAAACCCTGGCCAAAATCGAGCTCTATTTGCCCAGTTTGGCTTCAAGGCCTAGCTTTTGAGCCATATTGTTAACCTTGTGAACAACTTCAGCCTAGCGGTTATCTTTCTCACCATCGCGGTGGCAGTTGTTGGCGCCGCCATCGCTGGCTTCGCTATTGGGCGCCGGGGCTTCCAAGTTGATGCCAATAGCGACCCGATTCCTTTCCCGACTTTGGCAGCTGAGATCCTTGAACTATTTGGTTCAGTAGGAATTCTGCTTGGAACATCAAACCAAGTTGTGCGCATGAACAACAGAGCAGAATCCTTCGGGCTTGTCACGCGCGGCATGCTGGTGCAGCAAGATTTGATTGAACTTGCCCAGCGGGCAAGATCCTCAAAACAAGTTGAATCCTTCGAAGGGGTTTTGCGTTTTGGTCTAGCCCAGGAAAAAATCTCTGTTTCAGCAAAAGCATCTTTGGTGGCCAACGATTATGTGGTCTTGGTTCTTGAGGATCGAACCAGAGATATTCGACTAGACAAAACTCGAAGAGATTTCATAGAGAACATTTCACACGAGCTAAAGACCCCAATTGGAGCAATTGCACTTTTGTCGGAAGCGATTGCGCAGGCTGGAGACGATCGAGCAACAATAGAGAAATTCGCAGGCAATCTCAACAAAGAAGCCAGTCGTCTATCCCTTCTAGTCCAAGATATCATCGAGCTTTCCAGGCTTCAGTCAGAAGAGGTGCTTGCCGAAGCTGAGCTAGTTGATCTCAGCAGCGTTGTTGCCGAAGCAGTTGATAGGAACGAACAGTTGGCAGCCAAGCGAAACATCAGAATTCTTTCCGAAGACGGAAAAGGCCCTGAGGTTTTTGGTAACAAGGAAATGTTGACCGCGGCGGTGAAAAACCTAATCGAAAATGCCGTGAGTTATTCAGAGCCTGGATCTCAAGTTGGAATCGGCTGCACGGTGAAGGGGGCACTGGCTGAAATTGCAGTGACCGATTCCGGTGCCGGAATTTCTGCCGAGAACCAAGAGCGAGTGTTTGAGCGCTTCTATCGAATTGACCCATCCAGATCTAGAGAAACTGGCGGAACTGGACTAGGTCTTAGCATCGTCAAGCACGTAGCCAAGATTCACCGAGGCGATGTAAAGCTGTTTTCTCAACTGGGTGTTGGCTCAACCTTCACCATCCGAATTCCGTTGGCTACCGCCTCGGATCCAGTCACGGGCACCATCAAAGTA
>WLHO01000052.1 GCA_009702645.1 Actinomycetota bacterium
GATATGAAACTCGAATGCCTGCGTAGTGCGCAAGATATGCACGCCAGCGCTGCGTCCGCTTTGAAAAGGAGTAGCTCGGTCCTTGCTGCTGTACCGAAGCATCAACCAGCATTAGCTTTTGGCCGGATTCAGAATCAAAATATTTGGGCTTGGCAGCTCTAGCTGCATTCAGAATTCCTAAGAAACTATCTCTAACAATCCGCATCGCCGAGCGCTTAGAAAAGCGTGCAATTTGGTCTTGCCCAATTGATGCAGGCCCGGGACTCGAATCAGTAGGAGTTGCTAGCCAGCTAAGAACCAGTTTGTCTTTGGAAAATTTCTGCATGGCTAACTCAGCAAGAGTTTCCTGGACGCCCTGAACTCGAATGTGATTGACCTTCGGGGTGTAGGCATAAAGACCAAGAATGAATTTTGATTTTGCATCTTTGTAGATCTGATTCATCCAGCTTGCAATTTCTGCGTAGTGCTCGAGCATGTCCAAACCTGCAACTTGGGCCAATTCTTTATCTGACAATTCAGCAAGTGGAGTGCTTCGGTCTTGGCGAACAACTGGAACCAACATCGTTCCACCCGAGGCGCGAGCAATAGCAATTAGTTTTTCCCAGGTGCTCGGGTTGTTTCTGGCTACCACTGCCACCTCGCCACCCCAAGCTAGCCAGTGCTCCGTTGGTGCAAATTCAGCAGCTCCTGCAACGGCGAACAACAAGTTCCCATCCAGACTCAGGTTTGGATTTTGATCCAAGAACCTAAAGCTCTCAATCAATCCAGGTTCGGCCCAGCCGTTTTTATCCCAGTCGGCCGCTAGATCAGCCAGCGGTCCTTGGTTTCTGGCAACGGCAACAGATTGTTTGCTACCGGAGCCTCTAATAACAACTGTCTCAACCAGATCTGAGGCAAAGCCATTAGCCACAGCCTCAGAGAGTTTTTGACCCGAGTCTGTGTGAAGGTGGGCGTGAAATTCTGCCAAGCCTGCAGTTGCCATCTTGGCTAACTGAGCTGGAGAGCGCCCTTCTTCAATTGCAAGCTGTCCGTAAAGACGGATGTACCATTTTCTCCAGTTAGGGGCGCCAGTAATGTTTTGAAATAGCTCGCGGTTGTCCTTGGCGGCGGCTGCAAGAGTGCGCCTTGCAAACTCAGTTGAGCGCACATCGACGCCAGTTGCTGGATCAAGAAATCTTATGGACACCGCTAAAGCCTATTGTCTTTTGGGGAATGCTCGCAGTTTCGCTAGGGTTGGATAACTCAAGGAGAAATCACATGTCAGATTTGAAGTCAAAAAACATCCTCGTTATGGGAGCATCCGGCGTGCTGGGTGGGGCTATCGCCACCAAGCTTGCAGCCCTTGGTGCGACAGTCATGGCAACTTCGTCATCTTTGGAATCAGCCGAGAGGGTCCCCCAAGCGGGCAACCCAAGATTGCTAGTTGATCTGACAAACACAGAATCTATTCGAGTACTAGTTGAGTATTTGATTGAATCCGATGCAAAAATCGATGGCATCGTAAATGCAACCGGTGTTGTGGCATTTGGTAACTTCACTGAGCTTTCTCCTGAGACACTAACAAAACTTTTCGCGGTGAACACAACTGGGCCAATCCAACTAATTCAAGGACTGCTTCCGGCCCTAAAGATTTCTGCTGCCGCAGGAAACGATCCGTTTATTGTGAACATCTCAGGAGTAGTTGCCGAATCTCCAATGGCCGGACTTGCGGCTTACTCATCCAGTAAGGCAGCTCTATACGCTTTCGGTCAGGCAATTTCTCGTGAGCTAAGGCGAGATGGCATTCGAGTAATCGATGCCAGACCAGGGCATACCGAAACCGGCCTTGCAGGAAGAGCAATTGCTGGTGTGGCACCAGCATTTCCTCAGGGAATGAGCATCGACCAAGTAGCCGATCGAATCGTCAAGGCAATTGCCGAGGACGAGAAGGACCTGCCCTCCAGCGCCTTCTAGGCCCTCCAACCAGCAATCTGGCTTGTTAGTAAACTTTGGCAAGTGAGCTCAATCAAAAAAGTCACCGGCAAGTTATTTGACGGCCGAGACATCCACTACTTTGATGACGCTGGATCTTCCCACTCGAGTGAGAAAAAACCTGACCTTAGAGAACCTGGCGATCGGCCACCGCTAGCGGAGCTTAGGCAAGACCCGCTAAACGGTGAGTGGATTGCAGTTGCTGCCCATCGTCACACCAGAGCTTTCCTGCCGCCAAGTAACCAGTGCCCACTTTGTCCAGCCACAGCGGAGAACCTGAGCGAGATTCCAGATAAGTTCGATGTTGCAGTTTTCGAAAACAAGAATCCAGCTTTTGGTGCCTTGCCAAGTGGTGTTGCAATTCCTGATCTTTCACCTCAAGTTGGTTCAGTGCTTGGCGAGAAAAAACCATCGGTTGGAAGATGTGAAGTTGTAGTTTTTAGTCCCGAGCACGAGGGATCTTTAGGGCAGATGCCAGTTAGCCGAGTGCTAACAGTTCTTGAAGCATTGGCAGATAGAACCGATGAGCTTCAGCGCTTGCCCGGAGTCAAGCAGGTTTTTCCTTTTGAAAACCGTGGACAAGAAATAGGTGTGACTCTCCATCACCCGCACGGGCAGATCTACTCCTACCCATACATCACCCCGAGAACGCAAAAACTTATGGAGATGGCTTCAAAAAACCCTTCTTTGTTTGATGAGATTTTGTATTTCGAGAAAGGCTCCGAGCGAGTACTAATCGAGACTGAATCTTTCTTGGCGTATGTTCCTTTTGCTGCTAGATGGCCAATGGAAGCACACCTTCTTCCAAAGCGCCATGTTGCTAATCACGCAGAACTTAGCTCCGACGAAAGAGCAGAGCTTGCTGGAGTCTACTCGAGCTTGCTTCGCGCATTTGAAACTGTCTACGAAACCCCATCACCTTATATCGCAGCTTGGCATCAGGCTCCGTTGTCGGAAGGTGCAAAAAACCTAAGACTTCAGCTGCAGATAACTTCTCCAAGAAGAGCAGCCGACAAACTGAAGTACCTTGCCGGTTCAGAATCAGCCATGGGTGCATTCATTGCGGACATCCCTGCAGAAACCATCGCAGCCCAGCTAAGGCAAGCACTTCCTTGACTAGCGACACAAAAGCTGCCGCAGTAGCGGGCTTTATCAAGCACTACAGCTCTGAACCCACTGGGGTTTGGTCTGCTCCGGGTCGAGTAAACCTAATTGGCGAGCACACCGATTACAACGAGGGTTTCGTTCTTCCCTTTGCTATCGATCGCAGAACCTACGCCGCCCTATCTCTTAGAACCGATGGAATCGCAAGAGTTGCATCAGGATTCACAAGCGAAGTTGTTGAAATCCCGGTCGAGAAGATTTCAAAGGATTCAGTATCAGGCTGGTCTGGCTACCCGCTAGGTGTTGCCTGGGCACTTATTCAGGCTGGTGCAAAGCCAGCCGGTTTTGATCTCTACGTTGAATCAGATGTTCCAGTGGGTGCAGGGCTATCTTCTTCTGCTGCAATTGAATGCTCTGTTGCTATGGCATTGAATGAGCTATGGGGCGCAAACCTAGATCGAAGCGCTCTTGCCAAAATCGGTCAGAAAGCAGAGAACGAAATTGTTGGCGCGCCAACGGGAATCATGGACCAGACTGCATCGCTATTTGGAAGTGTTGACCACGTAGTGTTTCTAGATTGTCGATCACTTGCCGCGGAAGCGATTCCGCTTGGACTGCAGCAAAACTCACTTGAGATAGTTGTCATGGACACCAAAGTCTCACACCGATTGGTTGATGGCGGCTACGCTGCGCGTCGAGCGGCTTGTGAAGAGGGAGCTAAGCAAATGGGTGTTTCTTCACTGCGCGATCTTGCAGTTTCGGACTTAGATCGGGCAAAGTCGCTGCTTGAGCCAGTCGTATACAAAAGAACTCGCCATGTTGTGACTGAAAATGCACGAGTGCTTCAAACAGTTGAACTTTTGAAATCTTCTGGCCCGCAAGCTATTGGAGAATTGCTTTACGCTTCCCACGAGTCAATGCGAGATGACTTTGAGATTTCAATCGACGAGCTGGATTGCGCAGTTGAAACTGCCATGGAGATAGGGGCTGTTGGTGCTCGCATGACCGGAGGTGGCTTTGGAGGGGCAGCTATCGCCCTTATCCACTCATCAAAGGTGGCAGAACTAAAGGCGTCAGTTTCTAAAGCATTTGAGGCTAAGGGATTTGCAAAACCTGAACTATTCAGTGTTCTGGCCGATGCGGGAGCAAAGCGCGAGAGCTAGATGCTCGGCACTACCTCGATACCGTTATCAATCATCTGATCGATTGCCGCCTCAGTACTGGCCTCTGATACTCCGGCTGTTAGGGAGCTAATCACTCTTACCTTTAGTCCATGACTTTTGGAATCCATCGCTGAAGCCAGTACGCAGTGATCGGTTGCTATACCAACTACATCAACTTCGTCAATTTGGTTTTGCTTTAGAAGCTGCTCAAAGCTTTGACCGCTTTTTGTAATTCCCTCGAAAATCGAGTAGCCGTTTTGCCCCTGGCCCTTGAAGATATGCTCACCGATTGCATCAGTGTTTAGATTCGGGTGATACTGAGCACCGGCAGTTTCTGCTACGCAGTGCACTGGCCAGTTGGTTGTGTAATTCGGATCTTGGCCAGCTTCGGCAAAGTGACCAGAGTTGTCATTGTCAGCGTCGTGCCAATCCCTGGATGCAACAATCAAGTCATAACTTGAGCTTTCTAGAAACTTACTGATCTTTCCGGCAACTACCGCACCGCCTGAAACCGCGAGTGCGCCACCTTCACAAAAATCGTTTTGAACATCGATTATTAGAAGAGCCCTTGGCATCTGATTTTCCTACTCGTTGGATAGATCATTGCCGCAGCGATAGAAAGCTGTGGCGAGGGTATCAATTGCATCTCTCACATCGCTGCCGGTATCGCCTAGTGCGTAGATTGCAAATGTAAGAACTGTTCCATCCTTCGCGTTGATGATTCCATTCAAGGTGTGAACATCAATGATGTAACCATTCTTGGCAAAGATATCTCCAGCTGCATCTGCGATGTCGCCCTTGAATCGACCGCCAAGTGTTCCTGATTCACCCGCGATTGGAAGAGACCTCTTGATTTGTCCAAAGTCAGCAAACTCGGCATTTACTAGTCGCATTAGTTCAGCCATGAACTTCGGGCTCACCATGTTCAGCTGAGATAGGCCAGAGGCATCGCGGACTCGAACGCCTGTGAAATCAAGACCGGTTGTTCCAAGGGCTCGCTTGAACGCTGGATCGAAGGATTCGAAGGATCCATCGAATCCAAGGTCTTTAGAAACCAGCTTGGCAATCATCTCGGACTGGATGTTCTCTGAGCGCTGCAAGATGTAGGTAATCCAGCGGCTCATTGGCTGTGACTGAACTGAACCAATCTCCACGAATCCCGCTGGGGTTGGGCTTTCTACAAGAATCGCAGTCTTGGCAAAATCACC
>WLHO01000053.1 GCA_009702645.1 Actinomycetota bacterium
AATTCAGTTCGAAGGATTTGTTTATCCTGCTTTTGATCAAATTGTTTCGCAGCTTGCAAAGCTCACCAACCGCTCCGAAGGACATCTATCGATGCCGGTTGTTATTCGAATTCCTTACGGTGGTGGAATTGGTGCTGTTGAACATCACTCTGAATCTCCGGAGGCATACTTCGCTCACACACCAGGTCTACGAGTAATCAGTCCATCAAATTCCAACGATGCTTACTGGATGATTCAGCAGGCAATCGAATCAAACGATCCGGTTATCTTCTTCGAGCCAAAGCGTCGCTACTGGCAAAAGGGAATGGTTAATCTTGATGCACCACCATCCGGCATGCACGATGCCAAGGTGCTGCGTGAAGGTAGTCAATTAACCCTTGTTAGCTACGGACCGATGATTCCAACTGCCCTGCAGGCAGCCGAGATTGCAGCTGCCGAAGGAATCAGCATTGAGGTAGTTGATCTTCGATCAATGTCACCGATTGATTTTGCAACAATCATCAACTCTGTGAAAAAAACCGGAAGGTTGGTTGTTGCATCCGAAGCATCGACTTCTTTCTCAGTCTCGGCCGAAATCGCTGCCAAGGTGGCAGAGCTGGCCTTCTATCACCTAGAAGCACCTGTTATTCGAGTTGGAAGTTTTGATGTTCCTTATCCTCCTGCCAAACTTGAAGAACTGTTCTTACCCGATGCGGATCGAATTCTCGAAGCCGTTGACCGATCGCTTAGCTACTAAAGGAGGGCAATAAATGTCACTAGCCATGTTCAACTTGCCCGATGTTGGCGAAGGTCTTACCGAAGCCGAGATTGTTTCTTGGAAAGTTTCCCCAGGGGACACCGTCACGGTCAACCAAGTAATCTGCGAAATTGAAACTGCGAAATCAATTGTTGAACTTCCTTGCCCATTTGCGGGAACTGTTGAGCAACTTCTTGCAAAAGAAGGAGACACTGTCGGGGTTGGCATGCCAATCATCTCGGTGCAGTCTGAAGGAAGTGTTTTGGTTGCAGGACCCAGCACAACTTCAATTCCGATTGTTCCTGAATCCGCAAGCACCCATCAGGCGGTTGCCGACATCGCAGCATCGGTTGCATCCGATGAAAACAAACCAAACCTTGTTGGCTACGGATCTGCTTCTCACGGTAGAACCAGAAGAAAGCGTGCAACAGGTCTGACAACACCTGCGATTGTTCCAACAGCAACTTCTTCGATGCCACTTTCTCCATTGGTTCCAACTGCAGTCGTTGCAGCAAGTTCCTCAACGGATGTAATTGCTAAACCTCCAATTCGAAAGCTTGCTAAAGATCTAAACGTTGATCTGTCGAAAGTTCAGGCAACTGGATTAGCAGGAGAAATCACACGCGAAGATGTTGTCAACGCAGCATCTCAAGCGTCGGTGTTTAGAAACCTTAAGACTCCTGCAGTTCCATCCGAGCGTGAAGAGCGAATCCCGGTTAAGGGAGTTAGAAAAGCAATTGCAACCGCAATGGTGCAGTCGGCTTTCACCGCCCCACACGTATCGATTTTCGTTGACGTCGATGCCACTAGAACTATGGAATACGTAAAGCGCTTGAAGGCTTCCACCGACTTTGCTGGCGTGAAGGTCACACCACTTCTACTGATGGCCAAGGCGATGATGTGGGCAGTAAGACGTAATCCAACGGTGAACTCAACCTGGACCGATACCGAAATCATCGTTCACAACTTTGTGAACTTTGGTGTTGCTGCCGCAACCCCAAGAGGCTTGATTGTTCCAAACATCAAAGACGCCGACAAGATGGGCATGTTTGAACTGGCCCAAGCTCTCGAGAAACTGGCTGCAACAGCCCGCGAAGGTAAGACCACGCCGGAAGATATGAAAGATGGCACAATCACCATCACCAACATCGGTGTCTTCGGTGTTGATACCGGAACTCCGATTCTGAACCCGGGACAAGTTGCCATTGTTGCTTTGGGATCAATTCGTCCAAAGCCTTGGGTTGTTAACAACGAGATTGTGATCCGCCAGGTAACAACAATCGGTGCCACCTTCGACCACCGTGTGGTCGATGGTGACGTAGCCTCCAGGTTCGTTCAAGACGTAGCTTCGGTAATCGAGGAGCCAGCACTGCTTCTTGATTAGACAATAATTCTTATTGACTATCATTCTCAATAAGGCTTAGACTGATTTCATGAAGATCAGAAGCCTTGCTCTAGCCATCTCCGCCGTTCTCGTTCTGGCCGGATGTGCGCCAACCCAACCAGAGACTCAACCAACGGAAGAGCCCTTCACCGGGATCACCATCGTTGCCTCAACCAATGTTTGGGGAGATGTTGCCAAATCAATTGGCGGGGACCGAGTCCAGGTGGTTTCAATCATTGAAAACTTTGCCCAAGACCCACACTCTTACGAGGCTTCGGCTCGTGACCAGCTAGCAGTTAACGATGCTGACCTGATTGTTGCCAACGGTGGCGGCTACGACCCGTTCATCGACGCCCTAGCCAAATCAGCCGGCAACGAAAACGTCGTCTATGCCTACCTAGCCGAAGAGCTTGAAGCAGAGGACGAGAATCCCAAGGATGATGGCCACAACCACGACCATTCCGATGGCAACGAACACGTTTGGTATGACTTTCACGTGGCTGAAGACTTTGCCAGCCGCTTAGCTGGTGCGCTAGCCGCGCTAGACCCGGAGTACTCAACGCTTTACTCAGACAACTTAGTTGTCTTCCAGAGCGAGATTGAAATCTTAGAAGATCGCATGGCGGAGATTTCAGGCAAGTATTCGGGAGCTAGTTTTGTGGCATCAGAGCCGGTTGCCAACTACCTGTTGATTGAAATCGGGCTGAAAGACCTAACGCCTAAGTCTTTCTCACAAGCAATTGAAGAAGAACTTGATGTATCTCCTAAGGATTTGCTTGAAATCCAGAACCTAATCAAAGCAAAGTCCGTTGATGTGTTTGTGGTTAACCCACAAACCGGAAGCGTGCAGATCGACGGACTGGTTGAACTGGCTAAACAAAACGGAGTTGCTGTAGTTGAGATGAGCGAACTGCTCCCAGCAGGCTCTAGATACTACGACTGGATGGATCTAAACATCGCCAATCTAGAAGCTGCTCTTAGGTAAGTTTTGTCTTCGCAACCGATCCTAAATGTTCAAAAGGCAAGCCTGTCTTTTGGCGATAGGAGCATCTGGAAAGATCTAGATCTTGCTGTTGCACCCGGTGAATTCATTGCCGTAATCGGCGCGAATGCTTCCGGAAAAACAGTTTTGCTAAAAGCCATCCTTGGTCAGCTACAACTTTCCAGCGGAGCAATTGAACTACTCGGCAAATCAGTTGCCCATGGTTCAAGACAGATCGGTTACATCCCGCAGCACAGACAAGCAGATTCTGGACTACCACTTCGCGCCCGAGATCTACTTCGCATGGGACTAGACGGTCATCGCTTTGGAATTCCACTTCCATCGAATGCAACTGCTAAAAAAGTTTCGAAGATGCTTGAAGCAGTCGGTGCAGAAGATATTGCAAACACCCCGATTGGCCAGCTATCAGGCGGGCAGTTGCAGCGCATCAGAGTTGCGCAAGCAGTTATCGATAATCCAAAACTTATTTTGGCCGATGAGCCACTCAGTGCACTTGATCTAAAGCAGCAATCACTTGTTGCAGAGCTGATTGATTCTCAGCGCCAGCAAAACGGCGCTGCAGTTTTGTTTGTCACTCACGATGTCAACCCGGTGCTTGATTACATTGACCGAGTTCTATACCTTGCCAACGGACAGTTCCGAATCGGAACGCCGGATGAAGTTTTGCGATCTGATGTTCTATCAAAGCTTTATGGCCGAAGCGTTGATGTGGTTCGAAACCAGGGACGCATTGCAGTTCTTGGTTCTTCAGATCACACTCACCACGACGATGAGAAGTGGTTGTAATGGAAAGACTTTTCGATTTCTCCGATTACGACCAGCTAATTCCGCTGGTTCAGAATTCTTTGATTGCTGGATTACTGCTTGGCATCATGGGTGGACTTATCGGCGTTTTTGTGATGACGAGGGACATGTCTTTCGCGGTTCATGGAATTAGCGAATTGTCTTTTGCAGGAGCTGCAATTGCTTTGCTTATTGGATTGAACGTTGCGCTAGGCGCAACCTTTGGTTCGATTGTTGCTGCCATCATCATCGCGATTATGGGAACCCGAGCTAAAGATAGAAACTCGATTATCGCAGTGCTGATGCCCTTTGGTCTTGGTATTGGAATCTTGGCTCTTGCTCTTTACGAAGGAAGAGCTGCGAACAAGTTTGGATTGCTAACCGGCCAGATAATTGCCGTTGATGATCCGCAGGTGTTCTGGCTTATTGCCACTTCGCTGGTTGTTGTTATCGCGCTGCTTGTCATCTGGCGACCACTGAGCTTTGCAAGTTTGGATCCAGAAGTTGCCGAAGCAAGGGGTGTTCCAACCAAGGCACTTGGAATTGTTTTCATGTTGCTGCTTGCCTTGGCTGTTGCAGCATCGGTGCAAATTGTTGGAGCGCTACTTGTTATGACGCTTCTTGTCACCCCTGCTGCTGCAGCACTTCGACTTACCTCTTCGCCGTTGTTGGTTCCGATTCTCAGCATGGTGTTTGCGGTGGTGGCGGTAGTTGGTGGAATCTTGTTAGCCCTTGGCGGCGGATTGCCAATTAGTCCTTACGTGACTACGTTGTCGTTTGCGATCTATCTGGTTGCAAGAGTTATAGAAAAAGTGCGCAGCAGGCAGGTGAAGTGAATAAATGGGCGAAACCGTAAAGCGCAACACCAAACAAAAATCAGCCGTCAGACATGCTTTGTCTGAAGCGGTTGGTTTTGTCTCTGCTCAGCAGCTTCACCTGGTGCTAAAAAACCACGGTTCCAGCACATCTCTTGCCACCGTTTACCGGACGCTCAACGAACTGGTCTCTTCCGGGGAGGCTGACTCCCTGCAGTCGGCCGATGGGGAGTTTTTGTATCGGGACTGTGGCGAGGGGCACCACCATCACCTGATTTGTAGGGTTTGTGGCCAAACTGTGGAAATTGAGGCCGAAAAGGTCGAATCCTGGGCCGATCAGGTGGCCAAAAGCCATGGATTTTCATCCCCCAGCCACACCATTGACATCTTTGGGACCTGTGGTCCCTGCCAGAAAAAAGTTGCAAAGTAGCCAGAAACTAGCCTAGACTTGGGGCTTGTTGCGGATTTGTCCGCAAATCTTATAGAGGCTTACAAGCAAACTATTTTGGATGTTTCTAGCTTGTCTTGCCTAGAGGAGGAAAGATGGCAGCTTACTGTCAGGTGACTGAGACCAAGCCACAATTTGGTCATGCCGTCTCGCACGCTCAGAACAAGACCAAGCGTCGCTTTAACCCAAACATCCAGAAGAAGACTTACTTCG
>WLHO01000054.1 GCA_009702645.1 Actinomycetota bacterium
AAGCTAACAGCGGAGCTGTTATTTGCGGAGCTGTTGGTCAAAATATCACCTAGTCAGTTGAAGTACTTCTTTGTCTCCCGAAGCCTCCCCCGCGGGGCTCGTGAACATCCAATAGCCTACCCGCCAAGGGAAAAAAGGCCCCGCAATACAGGGTCCTCAAAAGTTGCGGTTTAGTAAAGCTTTAATGCCAACTGGCAGTAAGGGCCAAAGAGGCGCCAGGTAGGCTAGCGACCCCACTGATATGGGGGCCCTAGCCAAAGCAAGAAGGCAAATAGCGAGACCACAAAAACAACCAGTGTGAGAATCAGCAAAACGGGTCGGAAGATAAACCAACGGAAAAGTCTGTCGAACCAAGTGTTATCTCTTGGGTCCTTGGTTCCCTCAATCCGCCACTCGCCATCCATCATGGACTTTTTTTCTAGGTACCTGTCGTACGGATAAGTCGCAAAAGGCACAATGGCCAACACAACGGCAGTAGCGGTTTGCGCAACCGGCCAACGTTGATTCACTCCAACCAATACCGCTGTCACGGAATAGCCGATAAATGCAAAGCCATGTGTTGCACCCGCGATAGTGAAGATGTTGGGCGCTAAACCGATTGTTTCTCGAACTACGATTGCGGCAATCAACAAGGCCCAGGTAAACATTTCAATTCGAGCGAAGGTGCCAAAGATATCTTTAGGTTTTGCATCCATACTCAAAGCCTATTGCGAACGACAAGGAAACTTGTTGAGGCTAAGCGAGGGACTATCTGTTGAAGTCGCCTTCGTTATGACCTTGATCGTCGAATCCACCTGAACCATAAAAAGTATCCGGGTAGGCGGTGTTTGGCGAATAGCCTTCTGGTCCAGAATGAAAATCTCCCTGATTCATCCCCGATTCCTTCGGCTTTGAAACAGGAGGACGGTAAACGGACGGGTCATAGCTAAGAATCCGGTTCAGCCAATTTAGAAATCCCACGATTAGCTCCTAACTGCCTTTTTTGCCTCGCCCCAAATCAAGCCAACCACTATGGCTCCAACAATCAAGGTGGGGATGAGGATCCATGGCCAGATTTTATTGGCCCAGTAAAGAATTGCTTCAACTGTCTTCATGGTCCAAAGCTATTGGGGGCCTAAGACATCTTGACCTTGGGCAACCTGCCTTGGGTTTTTGGGTCCAAATTTGACCCTTAGATTAGGTGTCATGAAATCAATTCCACTAAGGGCAAGCCACGCAGCCTTGGGTGCTAGCTTCACTGATTTTGGTGGCTGGGAAATGCCAGTTCGATACAGCTCAGACCTTGCAGAGCATCACGCAGTTAGAGAAGCAGCTGGGTTATTTGATATTTCTCACATGGGAGAAATATTCGTCGAAGGCAAACAAGCTGCTGCCTTTTTGGACTTTGCCTTGGTTGGAGCTGCTTCAGAAATTTCCATCGGCCGGGCAAAATACTCGCTGATTTGCAATGAGCAAGGCGGGATCATCGACGACCTGATTGTTTACCGTCTTGGGCAAAACGCTTACCTAGTTGTGGCAAATGCTTCCAATAAGGATGTCGTTGCTGCTGCCTTGGAAAAGAGAGCTTCAGGCTTTGACGTTGAAGTTAAAGACGATAGCGACGCCTGGGTACTGCTTGCTATCCAAGGCCCCAATTCAGTAAAGATTCTTTCGCAGATAACAACTGCACCCCTTGCGGATTTGAAGTACTACGCAATTTCTGAAGCTCCAATTGCGCAAGTCAATTGCCTTCTGGCAAGAACCGGATACACCGGAGAAGATGGCTTCGAAATCTACATCCCAGTCGAGTCAGCCGAAAAAGTGTTTAACGAGATTATGGCCGCAGGCGTAGATCACGGTTTGCTTCCAACCGGACTTGCCTGCCGCGACACATTGCGACTGGAAGCAGGCATGCCGCTATACGGTCACGAGATGAATCTAGATGTGAATCCATACCAGGCAGGCTTTGGAAAAGTTGTGCGACTTGATAAGCCGGATGACTTTATAGGTAAGGCTGCCCTTACCAAGCTTTCGCAAATACCTCCGAGCAAAGTCTTGGTTGGCTTAGCTGGCGAAGGAAAGCGCGCAGCTCGCGCAGACTATGAAGTTTTTGTTGAAGGTTCAGATTCACCAATTGGGGTTGTGACCTCCGGTGCGCTGTCTCCTACCCTTGGGTTTCCAGTGGCGATGGCCTACCTGAGTGCCGATTTTGCTGATGTCGACACGCCTATTAGCGTGGACATCAGAGGAGCCAGAACACCATTTACAGTTGTGAAACTGCCCTTTTACAAAAGAGCCAAAGACTAACCAAACCGCAAAGGACTAATCAAAGATGATCAACCGCGAGGGTCTGCACTACACCAAAGAGCACGAGTGGCTATCTATCGATGGCGACATCGCCACCGTCGGTATCACCGAGTACGCAGCAGAGAAGCTCGGTGACATTGTCTTTGTTGATCTTCCAAAGGTTGGCTCTTCTACTACCTATATGAAGATCTGTGGTGAGATCGAATCCACCAAGAGCGTAGGCGAGCTATATGCACCCGTTGATGGCGAAATCGTTGAGGTAAACGATGTTGTTTCTGGAAACCCCGAACTTGTAAACCACGATCCATTCGGTGCTGGTTGGCTCATAAAGATTAGATTTACTGAACTACCTGCTCTACTGACCCATGAGGAATACGCCGCTCTAACCGGAGAGGGCTAAGTCAAAATTGCTTCCTGAGCACAAAGACTTCAAATACCGCCACATTGGACCAACCCCGAACGAGCAAGCACAAATGCTCAAAGAGCTTGGCTACTCATCTCTAGATCAGCTGATGGCTACAGCCTTGCCAAAGGCAATCCAGTTTGAAGGCGATGGCAAACTTCCTGATCCACTAACCGAGCAAGCAACCCTTAAGGCACTGCGCTCTCACGCCAGAAACAACAAAATCACAACATCTTTGATTGGTCAGGGTTACTACGGCACCTTTACCCCAGGGGTTATCAAGCGAAATGTTTTAGAAAACCCCTCTTGGTATACCGCATATACGCCTTACCAACCGGAGATTTCCCAGGGCCGACTCGAAGCACTGATCAACTTCCAAACCATGGTCAATGACCTAACTGGAATGAAAACTGCCAACGCATCGATGCTTGATGAATCAACCGCTGCAGCCGAGGCGATGCTGCTATCTCGGCGCTCATCTTCGGCTGAGGGCAACATCTTCTACGTCGATTCCGACACCATGCCTCAGACCAAAGCTTTGCTTGAGCACCGAGCAGAACCAGTTGGAATCAAAGTTGCTTACTTCGATGCAGCCAAAGGTGCCAGCGAACTTACAGGAGATTACTTTGGCGTGATGGTTCAGTACCCGGGCGCTTCCGGAAGAATCACTCCCCTAAAACCAATCTTTGATGCAGCACATAGTGCCGGAGCAATGGCAGTAGCGGTCGCAGACTTGTTGGCACTTTGTTTGATTGAAGCCCCAGGAGAAGCCGGAGCGGACATGGTGGTTGGAACCACTCAGCGCTTCGGAGTCCCGATGGGCTTTGGTGGTCCCCACGCTGGCTATCTTGCAGTTCGTGCCGATCTGGAAAGATCGATGCCAGGTCGTTTAGTTGGAGTATCGGTAGATGCCGATGGTGCACCTGCATACCGACTGACTCTTCAAACTCGCGAACAGCACATCAGGCGCGAGCGAGCAACATCTAACATCTGCACCGCTCAGGTGCTGCTTGCCGTTATGGCTGGAATGTTTGCGGTTTACCACGGACCAAAGGGCCTTCGCTCAATCGCACTTGAGGTTCACCAAAAAGCTCACGCCCTAGCAGATTCCTTCCGCAAGGCTGGCCTGAGTGTTGTCGAAGAAGATTTCTTCGACACCTTCCGAGTAACTGGAGTAGATGCCAAGGCGATTTATTCCAAGGCACGCGAAAAAGATCTAACCATGTTGGTGGTTGATGAAAGCACCATTGGAATCTCAATTGACGAAACAGTCACAAAAGAGGTTTTGAGCCAAGTTGCTGCCGTATTTGGTGCCGCTGATGTCAGCTACAACTATGACGGCTCAAGCACCAAGCTGCGCGTTGCTGGACTTGATAGAAAATCCAAGTACCTAACCCACCAGGTCTTCAACACTTATCACTCGGAAACTGCGATGCTTCGCTACCTGAAGCGTCTTGCCGACTTTGACTACGCGCTTGATCGAGGCATGATTCCACTTGGCTCTTGCACCATGAAGCTAAACTCCACAACCGAAATGGAGGCTGTAACCTGGCCGGAGTTTTCGAATATTCACCCCTTCTCACCTAAAGAAGACATCACTGGCTACCTGGCACTTATCTCAGAGCTTGAAACTTGGCTATGCGATGTCACGGGCTATGACGCGGTTTCACTGCAGCCAAACGCCGGAAGCCAAGGCGAGCTAGCTGGCCTTATGGCAATCCGCGGCTACCACTTATCTCGCGGAGACAGCCAGCGCGAGATCTGTCTGATTCCATCTTCGGCTCACGGTACTAACGCAGCTTCAGCGGTACTGGCAGGTATGAAAGTTGTGGTTGTGGCCTGCGACGAGCTTGGCAATGTGGACCTAGAAGATATCAAAACCAAAATTGCCGAGGCTGGTGACAAGCTCTCAGCGCTGATGGTGACCTACCCTTCAACTCACGGGGTGTACGAAGAAGCTATTGCTGACATTTGTGAAATGGTTCACCAAGCTGGTGGCCAGGTTTACATCGATGGCGCAAACACCAACGCAGTTGTTGGATACGCAAAGTTTGGTTTGCTTGGTGGCGATGTGTCCCATCTAAACCTGCACAAAACCTTCTGCATCCCTCACGGCGGTGGTGGTCCAGGAGTTGGCCCAGTAGCAGCCAGGTCTCACCTGGCACCATTTCTTCCAGGACATTCACTTGCCCAGATCGATCTTCCAAACTTTGGTCCAATCTCCGGAGCGCCTTTTGGTTCCGCCTCGATCCTTCCAATCTCCTGGGCATACATTCGCATGATGGGAAACCAGAGCTTGCGCGATGCCACAGCAGTTGCGGTTCTATCGGCCAACTACATCGCAAACAAACTCAAGGATCACTTCCCGCTTCTTTACACCGGCAACGAGGGACTCATCGCTCACGAGTGCATCATCGACATCCGTGGCATCACCAAAGACACGGGCGTATCAGTTGATGACATCGCCAAACGATTGATTGACTATGGCTTCCACGCCCCAACCATGAGCTTCCCGGTTTCTGGAACTCTCATGATTGAACCAACCGAGTCAGAGCCCAA
>WLHO01000055.1 GCA_009702645.1 Actinomycetota bacterium
CGATTATGTGGTCTTGGTTCTTGAGGATCGAACCAGAGATATTCGACTAGACAAAACTCGAAGAGATTTCATAGAGAACATTTCACACGAGCTAAAGACTCCAATAGGAGCAATTGCACTTTTGTCGGAAGCGATTGCGCAGGCTGGAGATGATCGAGCAACAATAGAGAAATTCGCAGGCAATCTAAATAAAGAAGCCAGCCGTCTATCACTTCTAGTCCAAGACATCATCGAGCTTTCCAGGCTTCAGTCAGAAGAGGTGCTTGCTGACGCCGAGGTTGTTGATCTAAGCAGCGTTGTTTCCGAAGCAGTTGATAGAAACGAACAACTGGCTGCCAAGCGAAACATCAGAATTCTTTCCGAAGACGGAAAAGGCCCTGAGGTCTTTGGCAACAAGGAAATGTTGACCGCGGCGGTGAAAAACCTAATTGAAAATGCCGTGAGTTATTCAGAGCCTGGATCTCAAGTTGGAATCGGCTGCACGGTGAAGGGGGCGCTGGCTGAAATTGCAGTGACCGATTCCGGTGCCGGAATTTCTGCCGAGAACCAAGAGCGAGTGTTTGAGCGCTTCTATCGAATTGACCCATCCAGATCTAGAGAAACTGGCGGCACTGGACTAGGTCTAAGCATCGTCAAGCACGTAGCCAAGATTCACCGAGGCGATGTAAAGCTGTTTTCTCAACTGGGTGTTGGTTCAACCTTCACCATCCGAATTCCGTTGGCTACCGCCTCGGATCCAGTCACGGGCACCATCAAAGTAGTTCCGGAGGCAAGCTAATGACAAAGGTATTGGTAGTTGAAGACGAGCAGTCCCTTAGAGAGCCACTAGTTTTCATGCTGGAAAAAGAAGGCTACGAAGTAGTTGAAGCCGAAAACGGTGAAGTAGCCGTTCAAAAGTTTCAAGCTGAGGGCGCTGATGTGATCCTTTTGGATTTGATGATGCCCAAACTTGATGGCAACCAGGTTTGCAAGCAGATTCGCTTGAGCTCAAATGTTCCAATCATCATGCTTACCGCCAAGGACTCTGAAGTTGACAAGGTGGTTGGGCTGGAAATCGGAGCGGATGATTACGTTACAAAGCCTTACTCAACAAGAGAGCTACTTGCTCGAATGAAGGCAGTTCTTCGAAGAAAGATTGAGCCTGCCGTTGAGGCAGAGTCAGTCTTGGTTGCAGGCGAGCTCAAGCTCGACTCTGATCGCCACCAGGTGACTTTGGCCGGGAAGCCAATTGCATTTCCGCTCAAAGAGTTTGAGCTTCTGGAGCTACTGATGGAAAACGTAAATCGTGTTTTAACTCGCGGTCAGATCATCGATCGGGTTTGGGGAGCCAATTATTACGGCGATACCAAGACTCTGGATGTTCACATCAAAAGGCTACGGTCAAAAATCGAAGAGGATCCAGCAAGGCCTAAGTACATCCAGACCGTTAGAGGTCTGGGCTACAAGTTTGAAATCTAGTTAGCCGGCTCTACTTCTTCTTCAGCAGGCTCGGTGGTCGGTGCAACCTGCTGCTCCAGAAGCTGAATCAAGGACCTGTACTCAGACAAGGTTCCATCCAACACAGGAACTTTCATTTGTGCATTGATGGTGTCTGATTCAAGGAAGTAAAACAGCGCAGTCTGTCCAGGAACTTCAACCACCGGCATGGTTATAGCTGGGTTGCCGTTGTAACCGAAGTCAAGTTTTGCACCCGGAGCAACTTCGACGAAGTAGTCAGTCTTGGCTTGTGAGTTTGGATCAACATACTGAATTTTCACTACCTTTGCTTCAGCAGCTGAGTTCACTAGTGAGCCGATTAGAAAACCTTGACCCGATTCGGAAACCAGGTAGATAAAGTTGCGTGCCTTTATGCTTTCAAGATTTACTTGCTGACCGTCGCTTGGGGAGTATGGCTGCAGGGAGGCAACATTGCCCGTGAGGCTACATGCGCTGGTTGATAGAGCGAGGGTAGCGATCAGAGCGGTGGCAGCTAAACGGCGTACAAACAAGGGTTCCTCCTGTGGTTTCTGCCAGTTTATCGCACTATCAAATGGCATTAGCTGTGGTAAAATAGTGGTTTCTGAAGGGAATCCAACACATGAAGTTTGAGGTTGGCGAAACCGTTGTCTATCCACACCACGGCGCAGCAAAGATCGTTGAGGTCAAGAACCGCAACGTACGCGGTGAGACTCAGAAGTACCTTCAGCTCAAGGTAGCCCAGGGCGATCTGACCATTTGGGTACCAGCTGCCAACGTTGAGATGGTTGGAGTTCGCGACGTTATCGACCGCAAAGGTGTTCAGCAGGTCTTTGATGTTCTAAGAGCAGAATTCATTGAAGAGCCAACCAACTGGTCCAGAAGATACAAAGCAAATCTTGAAAAACTAGCCTCCGGAGACGTAGTAAAGGTCTCTGAAGTAGTTAGAGACCTTTGGAGAAGAGATCAGGACCGCGGTCTTTCAGCCGGAGAAAAGCGCATGCTTGCTAAGGCCCGTCAGATTTTGGTTTCCGAGCTAGCCCTTGCAAAAAAGACCGACGAGGAAAAAGCCTCGGCGCTACTTGACCAAGTTCTGGCCTCCTAGGAAAGACAAAAAGCTATGACCCCTCGCGCAGTGGCGGTGGTGCTACTGGCAGCAGGTCGGGGAGAGCGCTTAGGAGCCAATCAACCCAAGGCATTTGTTGAGCTTGCCGGAAAATCCCTACTAGAGCACTCCATTTATCGGGCACTTGCCACCAAGAACTTACGCCAACTGATTATTGCCGTTCCTGAATCTCACCTTGCTCAGATTCTCGAACTAGAAAACCAACTTGATTCCCAAGGAGTTGACATTCGAGTTGTGGTGGGTGGAGCAACCAGGCAGCAGTCAGTTTCAGAAGCGCTCGCAGTTTTAGCTGGAGGCATTGACATTGTTTTAGTTCACGACTCTGCTAGAGCACTAACCTCAACAGATTTATTCAACAGAGTTTCTGATGCAGTTTTTGAAAACCAAATTGGGGTAATTCCCGCTCTACCGGTTGCTGACACAATCAAAAAGTATCGCGGTGATTTAGTTGAGGAAACTGTTGATCGAGCTGAGTTAATCAGAGCCCAAACTCCACAAGGATTCCCAACCGAACTTTTGGTTAAGGCTCACGTTGCCGCTCAAGCCGATTTCACCGACGATGCAAGTTTGGTTCAAGCCTTTGGTGGAACTGTGATGATGGTCGCTGGGGAAGAGGTGGCGATGAAAATCACTACCGCTGAAGATTTAGAAACCGCGCAAGGATATCTTCTTTCCGGTGCCCGAACTGGAATTGGATCTGATGCTCACAGATTCAGTAGTGATCCAAACAAAACTTTGCTTCTTGGATGCTTGGAGTGGGAAGGCCACCGAGGACTTGAAGGTCACAGCGACGGCGATGTAATCGCACACTCAATTGTCGATGCACTACTAGCTGCAGCAGGTCTTGGGGATATCGGTTCCAACTTCGGCACTGACCGCAAAGAGTATGCAGGGGCATCAGGAGAGGTATTTCTCAGAGGAACACTTGAGCTGCTAACCAAGTCAGGATTTGAGCCAGTAAATGTCTCGGTGCAACTTATTGGCAATGAGCCAAAGCTTTCACCCCGAAGACTCGAGCTAGAGACTCACCTCAGTTCAATAATTGGTGCTCCAGTTAGCGTTTCTGCCACCACAACAGATGGACTTGGCTTTTTAGGAAGCGACGAGGGCCTCGCGGCTATCGCAACCAGTTTGGTTCGAAAGGTAGGCTTTAGCTCGTGACCCTGCAGCTTTTTGACTCCCGAAGCCAATCTCTTAGGGAATTCAAACCACTAAACAAGGGCGAGGTAGGAATCTACCTTTGCGGTCCAACCGTTCAGTCAGCCCCGCACCTAGGTCATCTTCGCTCTGCATTGGTTTATGACCAGCTACTTCGCTGGTTAGAAGCAAGCGGTCTAAAAGTTAGTTTGATTAGAAACGTCACAGACATCGATGACAAGGTTTTAGAAAACTCGAAAAAAGAAAATCTTGCCTGGTGGGAACTTGCCTTTAAGTACGAGCAGCTTTTTGCTGAGTCATACCGCAGGCTAGATATTGCGGCAGCTACTTATGAGCCCCGTGCCACAGCAAACATCATCGAGATGATTGAACTGATCCAGCTTCTGATCGAAAAAGGCCACGCCTATCAAGTTGAGGGCTCAGCCGATGTCTATTTCAGTGCCGCTAGCTGGAAGGCCTACGGTGAGCTAACAAACCAGAAACTAGATGATCTGATTGATGATTCTGAAGCTGAGACTCGCGGAAAGAAAGATCCGAGGGATTTTGCTTTGTGGAAATCCCACAAGGACTCAGAGCCTAAAGACGCTGCCTGGAACTCACCGTTTGGAGTTGGCAGGCCTGGCTGGCACATCGAGTGCTCTGCAATGAGCGTGAAGTATTTGGGCACCCAGTTTGATATTCATGGTGGGGGATTAGATCTTCGCTTCCCACATCACGAGAATGAACTAGCTCAGTCACGAGCAGCAGGCCACGAGTTTGCAAACTTCTGGCTGCACAACGGACTGGTAAATGTCAACGGTCAAAAGATGAGCAAGTCTCTTGGAAATTCAATTCTGGTTAGTGATGTACTGACAGACTCCAATGCTCTGGCACTTCGCTATTACCTCGGATCGGCTCAGTACCGCTCTGTCCTGGATTACAACGAAGGCGTCTTGGATGAAGCTGAAGCAGCCCTTGAGCGAATTGGCACCTTCTTAGCAAGAGCCGCTCGCGCACTAAGCGAAAAAGGACTTGCAAAGCCTGATACCTCAAAGCCAGCATTTCCCGAGAAGTTCTCGAAGGCCATGAATGAAGATCTAAACATTCCAGCAGCTCTTGCTGTTTTGCATGAGAGCGTGCGCGAAGGCAACGCCAGCCTTGATAGCACTTTGATGGAACAGGTCGCCCGCAACTATGCTGAAGTGTTGGCCATGGTTGATGTTTTGAACATCAATCCAGCTTCTAAGTTTTGGCAGGGTACAGGCTCATCAGCAGATGCAATGAGTGCACTCGATGGCCTAGTTCGATCCCTAATTGAACAGCGGAATTTGGCAAGGGACAGCAAGGATTTTGAAACATCTGATCGCATCCGCGATCAGCTAAAAGCAGTTGGTGTAGTTCTTGAAGACTCGGCCGGCTCGACACATTGGAGCCTAGGTGCCTAGCAAACCAACTCGACCAGGAGCCGC
>WLHO01000056.1 GCA_009702645.1 Actinomycetota bacterium
GCTGCACTAGCCCTGCTGTTTGGCTGGGGCCCTCTTGCCGCACTTGCTCTGGGGGGAATAAGTTACGTTTCGTCTTCGGGAATCACATCGGAACTTATCCGCGAATCCGGATGGCGTCGCTCAGAGTTATCGCGGCGAATAGTCACGATCTTGGTCTTTGAAGATTTAGCCCTAGCTCCATACCTTCCTTTGTTAACTTCACTGGTGCTTGGCCTTTCCGCTGTAGCGGGATTGATTTCGGTATCGATTGCGCTCATTATCACCGGCATCATTTTGATCATTTCCTACCGCGGCAAGGCGCAGTGGTCCAGAATTCTCAACCCTGATGTTCCAAGTGCCCTGTTGTTGACTGTCTTTGGCTCCGCACTTTTGGCTGCGGGCGTGGCAGACCTTGCTGGCTTCTCAGGTGCCGTTGCTGCCTTCTTGGTTGGCTTACTACTTACTGGAGAAGTAGCCAACACTGTTCGAGGTCGACTCGGATCTCTTCGTGACTTGTTTGCAGCAATCTTCTTTCTATTTTTTGGTCTCTCCACCAACTTTTCTGATCTGGTTGAAGTTTTCCCAGCCGTTGCGGTCCTGGTGGTATTCGGTGTTGCTGGCAAGTTCGCGGTGGGCTGGTGGATTGCAAAGGACATGAACGATAAGAGCATGTGGGTCCGAGCTGGAGCGTTCCTAACTCCTAGGGGAGAATTCTCGATGGTTATTGCTGCCCTTGCCGGACCGGTGGTGCTATCGGTAAGCCTCCAGGCAATAACCTTGAGCTACGTCTTTTTGACAGCGATTATTGGTTCATTGGTCATACGTTTTATTAGAAGCGGATTCGACAGGGAGAGCAAATGAGAATTCACATTGCAACCGACCACGCGGGGCTCGAAACCAGTCACTTCCTAATTGAATCTCTAGCCGCAGCCGGCCATGAAGTTTTTGATCACGGACCAAAGTCCTTCGATCCACTCGATGACTACCCAGGCTTTTGCATCAATGCTGCTCTTGCCGTGATTCACGATCAACAAGCAGGAGTAGAGGCTTTGGGCGTTGTGCTCGGCGGATCGGGCAATGGCGAGCAGATAGCAGCCAATAAAGTTTCTGGAATCAGAGCCGCCCTAGTTTGGAATCAAGACACTGCGAAACTTGCTCGGTCTCATAATGACGCCAACGTGGTTGCCCTTGGGGCTAGGCAGCACACCAAAGAACAAGTACTTGAGCTCATTCAGCTTTTTATCAAGGAACCATTCAGCGGGGACGAGCGTCACGCCAGACGCATTGGTAAGATTGCAACCTTTGAGCAAACTGGAGAAGTGCAACTTTAGATGCAGTTTAGTTTTACGAGCCTAAACAGATTTTTTCTCACACCCTTGTCCGCAGTGGCATTTCTTGGGTGGGTCTATTTCCTTATCAGCTCTTCTTCACTGCCTGATCCAGTGGCCATTCACTGGGGAATTTCTGGCCAAGCCGATGGGTTTGTATCTCGTGATTCTTACATGCTTGTAGTCGCCCCTGCAATATTGATTCCTTGGGTCTTGCAGGCTCTTTTCTATGTGCTCAAGAAAAAATCGCCTTTGATTCAGAAGTTCATTGGCGGAGTTTTATCAATCATCTATTGGATGTTGTTTGTAATCATGCTTTCTGCGACAGCAACCCAAATTGGCGATTCAAGCGCTGCCCAGTCAAGCTTTCCAATTTCCTTGATTGTGTTTTTGCTGGTCCTGATTCCATTTAGCCTTTGGTTTTCATTGGCTTTTCCTAGCATCGAGCTAGGAAATGATTTAGTGGTAAAGCTTCGCGGAATAAAGGTACTTAGTATTCCTATGAAGGAAATTCAAGACGTTGAAACAACCGCCATGACCCCTTGGAATTTTGGAGGGCTAGGGCTACGAGTATCTGGGAAGACTTTGGCATTTATCCCTAGCAAAGGCGAGGGTGTTGTGTTCAGTTTGCGATCCGGAGAAAAGGTTGCAGTTAGAAGCAATCAAGCGTCTGAGGTTGCCACTTCCGCGCTATCAAAGCTTGGTGGCTAGAAGTGCCCGAGGGCCACTCAATTCATCGCGTCGCAAATACCTTCAGGACTGACTATCTTGATTCAAAAGTCAAAGTGTTTTCGCCTCAGGGGCGCTTTGAATCGGATGCCAAATTGGTCTCTGGCCGAAAACTAATTGAATCAACCGCAGTTGGTAAGCAGCTTTTTCTTACCTTTGACAATGAGCTAACTATTCGAATCCACCTAGGTATTTACGGGAAGTGGAACTTCTATAAAGTACCTATTTCAAAAGCCCCAGAAATCTGGGGTCAGGTCCGAGCTCGCTTTGGGGGAAAGAGTGCCTCGGCAGATCTTCGAGGACCAACAGCGTGTGAGGTCATTGATCAAGAAGCGGTGAATTCAGTTCTAAAGAGGTTAGGTCCTGACCCACTCAATCCCGATCCAACAGGATCAGAAGCCTTGCGTTTTATCTCTAAGGCGAAAGGCTCCAAGGTTGCAATTGGAGCGGCGCTAATGAACCAGGCAGTTATCAGCGGCATCGGAAACGTCTATCGCGCCGAGCTGTTGTTTCGAGCAGGGCTGAACCCTAAAACTCCGGGTGAAAACATCAGTGAAAGCGCTCTGCTAGGCATCTGGGATGACGCTGTGAAGCTAATGCGTATCGGAGTAAAGAAGGGTGTGATGCTCACCAGGGACGATCACCTGACTGGGAGCGTGCTGGTGAAGGATCGCTACTTCGTCTATAAGCGTGATGGACTGGAGTGCAGGGTGTGCAATAAGAAGGTAGTGGTTGAGGAGTTTTTGGCTCGAAAGCTCTACTGGTGCCCGAAGTGTCAGAGGTAATTGGAGCGGGTGACGGGAATCGAACCCGCGCCATCAGTTTGGAAAACTGAGGCTCTACCATTGAGCTACACCCGCGAACGCTGTTCGCAGCGCCTCTATTCTATGGGATAGACTAACCGAGGTTGTTGAAGGTGTAAAAGCCCTCAATCCACCGGGGTGTAGCGTAGTGGCTAGCGCGCCTGCTTTGGGAGCAGGATATCGCAGGTTCGAGTCCTGTCACCCCGACCACAAAACATAAACGCTCTGCCCTTTTTTATAGGGCGATTACCCAGGAGATTAGTTTGAAGACCAAAGTCGATCGCATTAATCCAACTCGCGTAAAGCTCAACATTGAAGTCACTCCAGAAGAGTTCAAGCCTTCTCTGGATCATGCTTACGAGCACATCGCTGAGCAGGTCAATGTCCCAGGCTTTAGAAAAGGCAAGATTCCTGCTGCAATTCTGGATCAGAGAGTTGGGCGTCCAGCCATTTTGGCTCACGCCATCAACGATGGCCTGGATGGCATCTACAAAAAGGCACTAGAAGAAGCCAAGCTTCGCCCACTGGGTCAGCCTCAAGCTGATGTGAAGGCAACCCCTGACGAGAAAACCTTTGAGGGAAACCTAGTTGTTGAAATTGAGGTCGAGGTAAGACCAGAAATCAAACTTCCTAGCTACAAAGGAATCAAGGTCGAAGTTGACACCATCAAGGTTGCTGGCAAAGAAGTAGAGGATGAGCTAGATGCTCTCCGCGCTCGCTTTGGCACACTAAAGACTCTTGACCGCGCCGCCAAAAAGGGCGACTTCGTTGCAATCGACCTGAGTGCTTCTATTGAAGGTAAAGAAATTGACTCTGCCGAGAACATCTCTTATGAGGTGGGTTCCGGAAACTTGCTAGACGGTATCGATGAGGCGCTCGACACTCTGACTGCCGGAGAGACGACGGTCTTTCGCTCCAAGCTAGTTGGGGGAGACATGGCCGGAGTTGAGGCCGAGGTCACAGTAAAGGTAATCGCAGTCAAGGAGCGCGAACTTCCAGTAGCGGATGACGCATTTGCGCAGATGGCAAGCCAGTTCGATACTTTGAAGGAGCTCAAGGACGACATTGAGACTCAGATTGCCAAAGCCAAGACTTACTCTCAGGGTGCGCAGGCAAGAAATGTTTTGACCGATGCACTTTTGAAACTTGCGGATGTTCCTGTCTCCAAGGCAATCATCGAGTCTGACGTTAATCGTCACCTCGAGGGCGAAGGCAGATTGCAAGATGACAAACACCGCGCCGAAGTCACAGAAGAATCCGAAAAGTCTTTCAAGGTTCAGATGCTGCTCGATGAAATCGCCGAAGCCGAGAAGGTAAAGGTCAACGAGCAAGAGCTGATGCAGTATTTGGTCATGAGTAGCCAGAACTACGGCATGGACCCAAACGAGTTCATTGAGACCATCAGCAAAAACGGCCAAGTGCCAGCATTTGTTGGTGAGGTTTCACGACGCAAGGCTCTGCACGCGGTTTTGGCTGAGGCGGTTGTGACCGACAAGGCCGGAGCTGCCGTTGATCTAACCGAGTTCCTCAAGGGAACCGCTACCCCAGAGCAGTCCCACGCTGGTCACGACCACGACTAAGACACTGACTTTATTGCCCTAGGCGAACAAGCCTGATTCTTGGCGTTTTTGGAAGTATCTTTATGGGAGATAGGCCCCATCAAATCAAGGAGCAAGGCTACAAATGGCAGATAAAGCTATGGACAAGTTCTCAACCGTTGAACGGTTGCTGAAGGACCGAATCATCTGGCTTGGAAGCGAAGTAAGAGATGACAACGCAAACGACATTTGCGCAAAGATCCTCTTTCTAGCAGCGGAAGATTCCACCAAGGATATTTATCTGTACATCAACTCACCTGGTGGATCAATCACTGCCGGTATGGCCATCTATGACACCATGCAGTACGTACCTAACGACATTGTGACCGTTGGAATTGGTATGGCAGCTTCCATGGGACAGTTCCTGCTATCTTCCGGAACCAAGGGCAAGCGCTACGCAACCCCAAACACTCGAGTACTTCTTCACCAGCCACTAGGTGGCTTCGGTGGAACTGCATCCGACATTCAGACTCAAGCCGAACTGATTATGTCCATGAAGCGTCAGCTAGCTCAGATTACTGCTGACCAGACTGGCAAGACTCTCGAACAAATCATGGCTGATGGTGACCGCGACCGTTGGTTCACCGCTGCCGAAGCACTCGAGTACGGATTCATTGACCACATTCAGGCATCTGCTGGCGTCGCCACCGGTGTTGGAAACAAGTAGGAAGTAGCTCCC
>WLHO01000057.1 GCA_009702645.1 Actinomycetota bacterium
CGTACTTCTCGAATCCGGCGCTGAAGTTCATCTGGATTACGTCACCAGACCAAACAATTCCAGCTGCGTACTCGTCGTTAGCGAAGCCGTCCATGTACTCGTTTCCAGCGAAGGCCTTGATCTTGCCATCGGCGTATAGAGCAGCAATGTCATCGATTACGCCGTTGAAGGCATCTTCGGTAAACGATGAATCGCTTGCAATGTCTAGTCCCTTAGCACGAGCAATAACACCAACGGAATCTCTCATCTCTGAAAGAAGAACAACGCGGCCATTTAGTCCTGCTAGCCATAGGTCATCAACACTCTCAGGAGCAGGCTTTCCAGTTAGCTCCTGGAACAATTCCTTGTTGTAAGCAATGCCTCCAAGGATGCCCTGGTAAGGAACGGTGAATTCGCGGTTCGCGTCATAAGCTGCACCAAGGTAAGCGGGTGCGATGTTTTTGTGGTTTGCGATGTTTGCAGTGTCCAGCTTCTGAACTTGTCCATCGCGAACCAAACGAGCAGCAAGCCATTCGGTTGGGCAGATCAAGTCCGCGCCAACATCTTTACCAGCGATAAGTTCGTTTCTGTTGATTCCGTACCACTCGTCGTTGTCGTTGTATTCCTCAAGGTACTCAACAGTGATTCCAGACTCAGCCTGGAAGCGATCTAGGGTCGGACGTGAAAGCTCGTCTTCTGAAAGATCCATGTAGCCTGGCCAGTTGTTCCAAACCAAAACTTTTTCAGAGTCTGACATGTCAGTTGCTGGAACTAGAGCTCCAGCGGTAGATCCGCCATCGCCTGCTGGCGCACATGCTGCCAGACCTAGAGCTGCCGCTGTTCCACCGATACCAGCAAGTGCTGTTCTTCTGGTGAGCTGATTGCGTCGGTGCATTTTTACCAGTTCGGCCATCATTGGATCTGCTGGAAGTGAGTTGGGGTCTTTCATTTGACTACTCCTATTTTCGTGAATTATGGAAACAAGGTAGGAGACCCAACTCAAGCTGGGCTCTTCAGCAATAATCCTGCCATAAATCAAAAGGCCCCCAAGCCAAAAAAGGGCAAAATGCCCTCCGCGTGCCACGGTTTTTTCCTGAGAGTTTGTGGTGAGGAAATAGCCCCATCGGGCACCAAGCAGAAACAGGTATTCTAAACCTGCGCCGAAATGGCGCCCAAAAACCAGCAGGAGAGCCAATGAAGATCTCAGTGCCCAAAGAGGTCAAGAACAACGAGTACCGCGTTGCTATCACCCCAGCCGGAGTTCACGAACTGGTTGGCCTAGGTCACGAAGTTTTCATCGAACAAGGCGCAGGCCTTGGCTCAGCTATCTCCGACCAGGAATACATCGAGGCCGGAGCCAAAATCACTTCCGATGCAGCCTCCACTTGGGCCAGCGCTGAATTAGTGCTCAAGGTCAAAGAGCCAATCGCCTCCGAGTATGGATACCTAAGAGATGGTCTGACTCTATTTACGTACCTACACCTTGCAGCAGATCTTCCACTGACCAAAGAATTGGTTGCCAAAAAGGTAACGGCGATTGCTTATGAGACCGTGCAGCTACCTTCCAGGCAGCTTCCTCTGCTTGCTCCAATGTCAGAGGTTGCTGGCCGCCTTGCTCCCCTGGTTGGCGCAAACACCTTGCTTCGCCAAAACGGCGGCAACGGAATGCTTCTTGGAGGCGTTCCTGGAACTAGACCTGCACGCGTAGCTGTCCTCGGCGGTGGTGTGGCCGGAACCAATTCGATCGCAGTTGCAGTTGGCATGGGAGCAGAGGTCACAGTTCTAGACACCAACTTGAACCGCCTTCGCGAACTAGATGCCCTGTATGCCGGAAGACTTAGAACCATTGCAAGCAACAGCTTCGAGATTGAGCGCGCAGTCAAGGATGCCGATTTGGTAATTGGTTCAGTACTTATTCCAGGCGCTAAGGCACCAAAGCTTGTCACTAACGCACTGGTAAAGAAAATGAAGCCAGGAGCCGTGCTAGTTGATATCGCTATTGACCAAGGAGGTTGCTTCGAAGACTCAAAGCCAACCACTCACGCCGAGCCAACATTCAAAGTTCACGACACTGTTTTCTACTGTGTAGCGAACATGCCAGGAGCAGTTCCTCACACCTCTACTTATGCACTGACCAACGCAACCCTTCCATACGTGAAAGCAATTGCGACGCTTGGGTGGAAGAAGGCTCTCCAGTCAGATCCTGCTCTGGCTCTGGGCTTGAATACATTTGCCGGAGCAGTTGTGAACGAGCCGGTAGCGGTGGCTCACCAGATGGAATCAAAGCCTCTTGCTTCGGCTCTGGCCTAAAACCCAGAGGGAAATAGAAACCTTTTGCAGCTGAATTAGCTGTTGCAACATAGCCACTTCCCCAACCAGCAACTGGTGCAAGCGTTAGCTTGTTTGGATTCATTCCAAGTTGAACAAGATCAATCGGATCAGAGCTGGCCATAGCTACCCGAGCGCGCAAGTTAGTGAGCATTGCCCTTGGGATTCCAGTCAAAGACTGAGTTGCAGCAATAAGGTGCACACCAAGGGATCTGCCCCTGGCACAGACATCCTCCAAGCAAGCACTAGCTGTTGTCCCGGTTGCAAGGGCAGCTGCAAACTCATCAACTACCACCACAACCGAAGCCATGGAATTTCCTAAGTCGTTGAACTGCTCAAGATTTGATACCTGTGCCAAGGCAAATTGCTGCTCTCGATTCGTAAGCTCCAAAGAAACAACCTCCCAGAGTTTCTTTGCTCCAACAGCATCTAGATCGGTTGCTATTCCAATTGAGCTTTCTTGAAATTGCTCGAGCGTGGCGCCACCCTTGAAATCAAATAGCACAAGCTGGCACTTGCTTTCCTGAAGCAGCGAGTACATCAGCAGCTTTAAAAACTCCGACTTACCCGAACCGGTGGGTCCAACAATAATCAGATGTGGGCCATCGCCCAATAGATCAATTGCCCGCTCGCTCTCAGGATCAGCACCAAGCCAGAGTGGAAGGTTTATGGATAAACCAAAATCAAAGCCGCTTCGAACTTTTTCCAAAGTTGCCTCTAAAGAATCAGGTGCGCTTTTGCGCTGATGGTGGGCAATAAGCAGCTGATGCCACTGCTTTTTCCAAAGGATTTCGTATCTGGGTAGCACTCGGTTTTCAATTGCCACTTGACCAGGGGAAACGAAGATCTTGGACCCTGGTTCAAACGCTGGATAACGGTTCTTGTAAAGCGTGATGCCAAACATTAGAGAAACCATCAGTGCGCTAATCAAAGCAAGCTGCCAGTAGCCACTCGAGAACCCAACGGTTAGTCCAATAAGGAGCGAGGGTAGATACCAAATCAGCTGCATAAAAACTAAACCTGCCTGAGATTCAGGCAGGTTTAGTTAGAGAAAATGAAACTGTGGATTAGTCCCCGATGTAGCTCATAACGTGCTTGATTCGGGTGTAATCCTCAAAGCCATACATCGATAGGTCCTTGCCGTATCCGGAGTGACGGAATCCACCGTGAGGCATCTCAGCCGCAAGCGGGATGTGAGTGTTGATCCAAACGCAACCAAAGTTCAGTCCCTTACTAAAGCTCATCGCTGTGGTGTGATCCTTGGTCCACACGCTCGATGCCAATCCGTACTTCACATCGTTAGCGTTTCGCATAGCTTCGTCAGCATCCTTGAATTTCTGAACTGTGATAACCGGGCCAAAGATCTCAGACTGGATGTGCTCATCCTGCTGCTTCAGTCCTGACAAGACAGTTGCCTCTAGGAAGTAGCCTTCAGTTCCAACCTGAACACCACCGGTTTCTAGGTTCGCGTGAGAAGGTAGTCGATCGATAAAGCCCTTCACGCGCTCAAGCTGACCTGCGTTATTTACCGGGCCAAACAAAATGTCATCGCGGCTTGGGTTTCCAGTGATGGCGTTGGCCTTAACCTCGGCAACCAGAATCTTCAAGAACTCATCGTGAACGCTTTCTTGAACCAGAATTCGTGTAGCTGCGGTGCAGTCTTGACCGGCGTTGAAGTAACCGGCAACAACAATCTGCGCTGCAGCTTTTTGTAGATCTGCGTCAGCAAATACGATTACTGGCGCCTTTCCACCAAGTTCTAGGTGAACCTTCTTCACATCAGCCGAAGCCGCCTTGGCAACTTCCATACCGGCACGCACAGAACCAGTGATTGAAACCATCTGTGGAATCTCGTGCTCGATAAGAGCACGTCCGGTGTCACGGTTTCCTGTGACGACATTGAATACTCCAGGTGGCAGATGCTCCGCTGCAATCTCAGCAAGTAGCAGGGTAGAAACCGGAGTGGTATCCGATGGCTTTAGCACGATGGTGTTTCCAGCAGCAAGTGCCGGTGCGAATTTCCAAACCGCCATGTTCAGTGGATAGTTCCAAGGAGTTACCTGACCGATGACACCAATTGGTTCGCGGCGAATAGAAGAAGTATGGTCTCTGGCGTACTCAGCAGTTGCGCGACCTTCTAGGTTTCTTGCAGCACCTGCAAAGAATCTGATCTGGTCAACGCTTGGGTCCATCTCGTACTCAACCAAAGTAGGTCTTGGCTTTCCGGTGTTTTCAGATTCAACATCGGCTGCTTCCTCAGCTCGTGCAGCTAGTGAGTCAGCAATTCTGAAAAGGGCAAGTTGACGTTCGGAAGGAGTGAAGTTAGACCAAACATCAAAGGCCTTCTCTGCTGCCTTGTAAGCGGCATCAACATCGGCATCGGAGGAAACCGCTGCAGTTGCGTAGGTTTGGCCGGTTGCTGGATTGATTACATCTGAACGCTCTGAGCCCTTGGAATCAACGTATTGACCGTTGATAAAGTTCTTTAGCTCTCTAACTGCCATTTTTCGCTCCTTATAGAAACTGGTAGCTACACCTTTGTTGGCTACCACTAGGAAAGATTCTAACCCCCAATTTTCGACCCAAAAAGCGTGCTTGGAAATGGAAATCATCAGACAAAGCTCGAATTTGCTTCGGATTCGTTTGCTAAATGCCCAAAGCGCTGGCAAAATCCATATATGTCAAGAACCGATCGCACCATGGTCTCGGGCCTTGACGAGCTCTCAAAACTGATTGTTGAGCAGC
>WLHO01000058.1 GCA_009702645.1 Actinomycetota bacterium
CATGGTCCCTCCTCTTTGTTTATAAGCTCGTTCGTTTTTTACTCAACTGTTGAGAAAAACGCGCAAGGGCGAGGATGAGGCGAGAGATTTTTTGCCGCTAAGACTTAGCTGCTGCCTGGTCGTCAGTAGAAAAACTTGGGGAAATTCCCAAGATCCACCACCGAGGACCAGCAAACCTATCCTCATCGCTCAGTAATGAGCCTAACAGGGTAAGGCAAATAAGCCTAGGAAACTAGGCGAATAAGGTGATTTTTGCTTTAGCGGCGGATGCCGAGGCGCTCAATAAGCGCACGGTAGCGGTTGATGTCTACCTTCTGAAGGTATCCAAGCAAACGACGACGCTGACCAACCATTAGCAGTAGACCACGACGTGAGTGGTGATCGTGCTTGTGCTCTTTTAGGTGCTCGGTTAGGTCCTTGATGCGCTGAGACAAAACTGCAACCTGAACCTCAGGAGAACCGGTGTCACCTGGGTGAGTTGCGTACTGAGCGATGATGTCGTTTTTTACTTTTGCTTCTAGTGACACTTTGTATTCCTTCGATTCGCTGCGCGGCGCAAAAACATTTTGTTTCTTGCTCTATGGATCCGCGGCCGATACACGGCAACTTTGAAAGCTTACCTCAGCTTCGGTCTAAAGCGCCAGCCCCGAATTAGGCCTCGGGAGCGTACTTATTTCCCTGTTCGCGTGATTTAGAAGGAAGTAGGCACAGAATCAGGATAAACACCTGGACTGCGAAAGCAATTAGCAAGGTAGGCACGAAGTAGGCAACCGATGTGGCCAAAACTTCAACCTCGGGTGCAGAGGTGGATTCGAGGTACCCAACAACGCCAAGAATTCCCATCAGCAAAGGAACAACCGGCAATAGGTACAAAAACAGCCACTTTCCTGACCAGCCAGAATCCTGCATTCTCCTCGAGGTGACGCTAAGGGTAGGAATCAACAGAATAAGTGCAGAGATGCTGGTAAGTGGAGTTGGTTGATTAATTGCTTCAATCAGATCGCCGGTTTCAACCGGTGGCCAAATTATTGACTCGATGGTGGATAAAACAATACCGATCAGGACTGTTGCTAGAACAAAGAACCAGTACTCGCGCCTGGGGGCGGTTCCTTTGAACTTTCTAAAGTTCACAAACACAGACTTCACTGCGTCCACAAAGCTGATTTTCATTTACAGTCCTAACTGTTTTCTGACTATGTCTAAATCTAGATTGATTTGGCGAACAAGTGCCTCAACCCCGTCAAACTTAGCGGCGGGTCGCACAAAGTCAACAAACTCTAATGAAACTACCTTGTCGTACAAATCCAGCTCAGTTTCATCCAAGACGTGTGATTCCACAAGCCTAGGTACAGCCTGAAAGGTTTCGTTGATGCCAACAGAATGGGCAGCCGGGTAGCGAATACCGTCGGCAATTAGCCATCCGGCATAAACCCCGTCCAGCGGTAAATAACCTTCTGCATCTCTAGCGATGTTGGCTGTTGGAAATCCGATCTTGCGACCGATTTTGAGACCGTGTTCGACCATTCCACTCACCTCGTGAACTCGACCAAGCATCTTGTTCACAAGCTTCACGTTTCCTAGATCCAGCTGCTCACGAACCAGAGTGGTTGAAACCACTTCCCCATCAACTTGGACCCGCTTTACTTCGGATACCTCAAAACCATACTTATCGCCAAGTGCTTTGAGTGCTTCAAAGTTTCCCGAGCCTTGGTTGCCGAATCTAAATCCCTCGCCAACCAAAACCAGCTTGGCGTTTAGTCCTTCAACCAGAATCTGCTTCACAAACTGCTCAGGGGAAAGATCTGCCAGCTCCTGGTTGAACTCCAACTGCAACATGGTTGCTACCCCGAACCCGGAAATCAAATCTGCTTTTTGACCAGGTCCAAGAATTGGCAACTTTGCTCGTTCTGGACGCAACAAGTGATCTGGGTGCCGATCGAATGTGACAACCGTTGGAACCAAATTCAAATTAGTTGCGGCATCCACAATCTCTGTGAAAAGAGCTTGGTGGCCCAAATGTATGCAGTCAAACTTACCTATCGTTACCGCGGTTGGTCCGTGGCCGCTAGGTATAGCTGAAAGAGAGGTAAGGGTTAGCAAGTTAAGAATCCTTGTGCGATTTTCTAATCCAGAGCAGGCCAAGAATTGGAAGTACTAGCGGAATGTATCCGTAGCCCGATCCAAAACCAGACCACACACTAGGGTGTGCAAATAGCTCCGGTGCGAAGAAGGATAGAGATCCAACGGCAAGCACACCAACTAATTCAAAGATCACTGACCATAGCGCTACTTGACGCCAGCGCTTTCCAGCCTTCGCCAGAGAAACTGTTGCCAGAATGTAGACCAAAGCGCTGACCAAAGAAAGTGAGTAGGCAATAGGTGCTTCTTCAAACTTGGTCAGAATCTGAAAGCTTGCTCGTGCGGTAGACGAAACAGCAAACACCGCGTAGAACACGATTAGCAGGCGACCGACCCCAAGAGAGCGCTTAGGAGTTGAACCTGGTGCCTTAGACATTCGTGTAAGCCGTGCTTTCTTTAGAAGTTTGAACTAGTAACTGCCGGTCCAGATCTGATTCATGCGAACCAGCATTACGGCAACGGTCAATGCAGCTACACCGAGGATTACTGTTGACCAACGATTTCTTTCAACCAGTGCCCAGAATCCAGCTCCAACTGGAACCATGATTGCAACCAGTAGGTAGGCATAGAACTCAACAGTGTCGATGGCCGCTTCGGCTCCCCCGAGAACAATTACGGTCGTGTAAACAAACTGCGCGATTAGTCCAAGTAATACAACAGCCAGGGCGCCGACGCTCCAAAGGCTTGGAAGCTTGCCAATCAGGCCAAGTACGAGGCAGAACAATCCGGCAGCAACTGCAAACCAGAGCTGGGACAGATAAAGCGCTTCAATCATTTTTGCTCCCCTTGAAAGACCACAACTGATTTTAAGCCAGAACCGGCAGGTTCCAGAACCGCCACCAGTTGCCCTGAGCCCGAAAGCCCAGCAATCAAGGAACTAGTGGTTGAAAGATCGGAAAGTCTTTTACCGTGAACCAAATCGGTGACCTGTGCATCACTTAACGAAACTGTGGGAAACAAGTCGCTAGCCGCTTTGGCAAGTGGAGTAAGTCTTAGATTCTCAAGATCAGTGATCGAATTGGCATCTGAAACATCAAAAGATCCAACCTTGGTTCTACGAAGAGCAGTGATGTGTCCACCAACGCCAAGCGCCGCACCTAGGTCTCTAGCAAGGGCTCGGATGTAGGTGCCGGATGAGCAATCCACCTTCACTTCTAGATCTAGGTATCCTTCATCGGATTTAGAACTAGATAAGAGTTCGAAGGCACCAACTGTAACTTCACGGGATTTGAGTTCAACCTCTTCCCCAGCTCGCACTAGGTCGTAAGCCCTTTTTCCATCGACTTTTATGGCACTTACCGAAGATGGGCGCTGCGAAATAACGCCGGTAAGTTTTGCCATTTCTTTTTCAATCATCTCTGGGCTCAATTGAGCTATGGCAGCTGGAGTTGCAGTTGTCAGAATCTCAGATTGTGAGTCATCAGAAACTGTGGATACACCGAGCCGAATTGTTGCCAGATAGGTTTTGTCTGCTCCCACTAGAAAGGTCAGCAGCTTGGTTCCTGACTCAATCCCCAGAACCAACAATCCGGTTGCTAGCGGGTCCAGTGTTCCTGCATGGCCAACTTTTTTAGTGCCGACTGCCTTTCGAACCTTTGCCACCACATCGTGACTGGTCCAGTCAGTGGGTTTGTCAATTAGAACTAGGCCAGGCTCGAGCAAAAACTAGTCCTGGTCTTCGATTTGCTTTGGTTCTTTGTACGGGTTCGCATCTCCCGCAGGCTTTGCAACAGCTGCCAGTCTGGCAACTTCCTCATCGCGAGCACGAGCAGCAGCTAACAGATCATTCATGTGTGCAGCGTTTTCTGGAAGCTCGTCTGCGATGAACTCAAGCGTTGGCGTTAGGCGAATAGAGAGGTTGTGGCCAACTTCTCCCCTGATGCGACCGGTGTTGCGCTTGATGATCTCATTCGAGCGAACCCGATCCTCATCGGAACCAAATACGGTGTAGAAGATCTGGGCATGCTGTAGATCAGGAGTTACCTTTACCTCTGTAATAGTCACAAAACCAAGGTCTGGATCCTTAACCGCTTTTTCAAGCGCTTCGGCAACCAATACCTTGATTCGCTCGGCTAACTTACGAGCTCTTGCGACGTCAACCATTTTTTAGACCCTTGGCTTCTCGCGCATCTCGAAGGTTTGAATAATGTCTTCTAGCTCAAGCTCGTTGAAACCACCAAGTCCAATACCACACTCAAAGTCAGTCTTAACTTCGTTGGCGTCATCCTTGAATCGCTTCAGAGAGTCAACCTTTAGGTTGTCTGCAATAACGACGCCTCCGCGAAGCACGCGAGCCATTGAGTTTCGCTTGATTGATCCTGATCGAACGATAGAACCTGCGATGGTTCCAACCTTCGAGGACTTGAACAGCTCTCGAACTTCGGCGGTACCAAGCTCGAACTCTTCGTACTCTGGCTTGAGCATTCCCTTTAGGGCCTTTTCAATGTCTTCCAAAGCTGAGTAGATAACTGAGTAGAAACGGATGTCCACCCCTTCACGGTCAGCACGGTCCTTAGCCTTGTTATCCGGCTTTACGTTGAATCCAATGATGATTGCGTTGTCGACGGTTGCAAGGTTTACATCCGATTCGGTCACCGCACCAACACCGCGGTGAATGATTCGTAGCTGGACTGAATCGTCCACTTCGATCTTCAACAGCGAGTCTTCGAGAGCTTCAACAGCACCAGATACGTCACCCTTGATAACCAAGTTCAGAGATTCAACCTTGCCATCTTCAAGTGCCTTAGTGAAGTCCTCCAGGCTAACGCGCTTACGAGTCTTGGCAAGAAGTGCGTTTCTATCCGCTGCTTCACGTTTCTCGGCGATCTGTCTTGCCTGACGCTCATCGTCGGTCACAACAAATGTGTCACCGGCGCGAGGAACGCTTTGAAGTCCA
>WLHO01000059.1 GCA_009702645.1 Actinomycetota bacterium
AGTGTTTCGGCGGCCATAGCGGAGGGGAAACGCCCGGTTACATTCCGAACCCGGAAGCTAAGACCTCCTGCGCCGATGGTACTGCAAGGGTGACCTTGTGGGAGAGTAGGACACCGCCGGACTTAATTTAAAGGAGATGGCCACCAATTAATTGGTGGCCATCTTCATTTAAGGAAGAATTAGATCATGACCGATGACGATAAAAGACGCTCTCGTCCGCAGCGTCCAGCCGGAAGGTCCCCAAGGGATGCACCGGCAGGTCGAGGTCAAAGACAAGATCAGGGTGAGCGGCCGATCTGGCAGCAGCGCGTTGAAATGCAGCGCGATCCAAATCGCGAAAAATCCCCAATTATTCCTGAATCCATCACTCCAAACGATGTCGATATGGTGGTTCGGGTTCAGCTAAAGACCCTAACGCCTGAAAATGCCGAAATGGTTGCCAGGCATCTAGCCATGGTTTCACTTTTGATTGACCAAGATCCAGAGTTAGCCCACAAGCACGCTTTGTCGGCAGCTCGAAGAGCTGGTCGTATTGCCGTGGTTCGAGAAACCGTCGGCGTCACCGCTTACACGGTCGGCGACTACGCATTGGCTCTTCGTGAGCTACTGGCTCATCGAAGAATTTCAGGCTCCAACGATCAGCTACCTCTAATTGTTGATTCCGAGCGAGGCATGAACCGCCCCGATCGAGCCCTCAAGATGTCGCGCGAAGCCGACAGGAAATCGCTTAGCCCAGCGGTTCGAGTGAACCTGGCAATTGCTACCAGCGGAGCAAGGTTGGATCTAGGGGAGAACGAGCTTGCCCTATCCGAACTTGAGATTCCAGAGCTAAATCCAGCCAAAGTGTTTGATTATTCACCTCCGCTATTTCGCGCTTATTCAGACACCCTCGAAATTTTGGGCAAAAGCGCAGAGGCGAAGAAGTGGGCCGATTTGGCTGAGCGAGCTCAAGTTGCTTTGGCAGGAAAGCCGGAGGATGTTTTTGAGGTAGTTGAGGAAATCGAAATTCCTAAATTTACTGAGCGCCCAAAATTTGACCCCGCTTCCAAACCCGCCTTCGAGAAGAAACCTTTTGGCGATCGCGGAAGTGGAAAGCCAAACCGCGGATTTGATGGACCAGGCCGAACTGGCAGGAGTGCGCCTCGTGGTCGCTAAGGTTTTCGATCAGTATGAAACTTTGCTTCTTGATTTAGATGGGGTTATCTACGAAGGCGAGAACGCCATAGTGGACTCAGTTGAGTCAATAACTGCAGTTCAGAATTCTGGAATCAAGGTTGGCTACATCACCAACAACTCATCCCGAAAACCTGAAACTATCGCTAATCAACTGCGCGGCTTCGGACTTGAGATTGCCGTCGAAGAAGTTATCTCCTCAGCTCAAGCGGGAGTGGAGCTTCTGGCAACCATGATTCCAGCTGGATCTAAGGTTTTGGTAGTTGGTGGCGAAGGACTCCGATCAAAAGTGATTGAAGCTGGCTTTGACTTAGTTTCTTCAAGTGATGCTGGTCCAGCGGCAGTTATTCAAGGATTCGCACCTGATGTGGGTTGGAAAGATTTGGCTGAAGCAAGCTACAGCATCCAACGCGGTGCTAAGTGGGTTGCAACAAATCAAGACTGGACTATTCCAAGAGAAAAAGGTTTAGCTCCTGGAAACGGAACTTTAGTTTCGGCCGTTCACACAGCCGTTGGCCAGTTGCCGGTTGTTGCAGGTAAACCAGAGCGCGCGATTTTTGAGACAGCAATGCGCGAGTTCAAAGCAGAAAGTGCAATCTACGTTGGTGATCGCTTAGATACCGATGTCTTGGGTGCAAATAAGGCAGGGCTAGGCTCGGCTCTGGTTATGACAGGTGTGACCACAAGAAAAGAATTGCTTGCGGCAAGGTCTGATTCCAGACCTAAGTACATTCTTGGAACCTTGAAAGATTTGTTGAGCCCTTACCGTGAACCGGTGAAAACTAAGCGAGGGTACAAGTTAGGCGATTCAGAAGTTGAACTTCTTGGGGAAAAAGTTGTTGTTAGCTTTGGAGACCCGAAATCACTAGATGCCCTAAAGGCTGCATGTCTTACTATTTGGTCAAGCGGAACACCGATTCACTTACTCGATGTCGAGAGCGCACTTTACGAATAAGCTGGTACCAGGAAACGAGGAAAGCATGTCAGAACTTCTAGATGATCTATCGGGCGAAATCGCCAAGGCACGACAGTTGCCACTTGATCAACAGCCTGCTGCCTTCGAGGTAATCCGCCAGAAGCTAGAGGCAATGATTGCCGACTCAAGGCCACAAGACTCTGAGTAATTTACGCATCGATTTATTGCTTGTTGAGCGCGGTCTCGCAAGATCTCGCGGTCACGCAGCAGACCTAGTCAAAGCAAAACGAGTGCTTATCGGAACTAGGGAAATCACTAAACCAAGTCAGTCGGTTGCGATGGATGCCGAGATCACTGTTGTTGCTGCCGACGAATATGTATCTCGTGCAGGTTTGAAGCTCAAAGGTGCCTTGGATGCTTTCGGTGCATTAGAGGTGGTTGGAAAAACTTGCCTCGATGTTGGCGCCTCCACCGGCGGATTCACCGATGTACTTCTTCGCCATGGTGCGTCTAGGGTTGTGGCAATTGATGTGGGGCACGAGCAGTTTGCACCAGAGCTAATAAACAACCCAAGGGTTCAGTCCTTCGAGGGGATTAATGCGCGTGAAGTGAGCCTTGAGCAGCTTCGAGAGCTCACTGAAGATCAGAATCTTGAAATTGACCTGGTGGTAGCCGATCTTTCCTTTATATCTTTAACTCTGGTGCTTCCAGCCTTGGCCAAACTGGCGCCTAGGGCCGATTTTGTACTACTTATAAAGCCCCAGTTTGAAGTTGGAAAGCAATCACTGAGCGCCTCGGGTGTGGTCTCAGATCACAGGCTTAGGGCCATGGCTATCAAGCAGGTTGTGGATTGTTGTCGCGAGTTGGGCCTTGGAATGCTTGGATTAGAGCGATCAGAATTGCCTGGAACTCACGGGAACATTGAGTACCTTCTTTGGATTAGTACTTCACAGGCCCCAAATCAGTCAAAATGGACTGAGAGAATTGAGCAATTGGCCAGGGAGAGTAAATGACGAATCAGAGACTTGTTCTGCTGGTTTCGCATACCGCGCGCCAGGAAGCTCTATCGGCAACCCTGGAATGCGCCGAAGCACTTCTCAAAGAAGGCATTACTCCAGTTATGGAGCAGCAGCAGCTACAGGCAACACTTGAATACGCCAAGACGGTTTCATCAGAAGTAGCGGCATCTGTTCTGGAACTTGGTAAAGATGCAAAAGAGACCGATCTCGAACTGGCTGTTGTGCTCGGGGGAGATGGAACAATCTTGAAGGCTGCCGAGCTTGTCCGCGATTCCCAAACCCCACTTTTAGGCATCAACCTAGGTCATGTTGGCTTTTTAGCCGAGAGTGAGAAGAACGAAATTGGCTCAACAATTGCAAGGGTCGTGGCGAAAGATTACCTAGTTAAGGAACGACTAACCCTTGATGTCAGCGTGAAGCTCGACGGTAAAGAGGTGTACCGTACCTGGGCCTTGAATGAAGCAACCGTTGAAAAAAGCGCAAGAGAGCGCATGCTCGAAGTGGTCGTTGAAGTAGACGGTCGACCGCTATCAAGTTTTGGTTGCGATGGAATCGTAATTTCAACCCCAACCGGCTCAACTGCTTATGCATTTTCTGCCGGAGGCCCGGTAGTTTGGCCATCTGTTGACGCACTGTTGATGGTGCCACTTAGCGCTCACGCTCTTTTTGCAAGACCTCTTGTTATAAGCCCTAACTCGCTAGTTGCAGTTGAAGTACTCAAGCGCTCTGCAGGAACTGGAGTGCTTTGGTGCGATGGCAGACGAAGCACAGAGCTACCAGCAGGAGCTCGAGTTGAGGTTCGCAAATCTGACAAGTCAGTTCGTCTGGCGCGATTGCGTCAGGGTCCTTTCACAGACCGTTTGGTTCGAAAGTTCTCGCTTCCTGTTGAGGGCTGGCGCGGACCGGATTCTAAAAAGGACTAGCACTTGATAGAACAAATCCGCATTCGTGATCTCGGGGTAATCAGCGAAGCAACGCTCGATTTAGGCCCTGGTCTAACCGTTCTGACCGGTGAAACAGGTGCCGGAAAAACTATGGTGCTAAACGCCCTTGGTTTACTTCTTGGTGCAAGATCTGACGCCAGTGCAATTCGAAAAGGACAAGAGCAAGCCTTTGTTGAAGGAAGCTGGCTTCTTTCTAAACAAGCTCAGGATCGAATCACTGAATCTGGAATCGAAATAGAAGATGGCGAATTACTGGTTTCCAGATCTATTTCCTCTGAAGGCCGCTCAAAAGCAACTGTTTCCGGTAGATCAGTACCGGTAGGAGTCCTAGCGGAAATCGGTGAGCATTTAGTTGTAGTTCACGGTCAGTCCGATCAAATCAGACTCAAATCCGCCGCCGCTCAGCGTGAGGCTCTCGATCAATTCGCGGGCAGCGCACTGGCAAAGCTACTTGCCGAATACGACGAGATTTACTCTGCCTGGAAAATGGCCGCTAACCGTCTTGCTGTTTTGTCCACCGAGTCGTCAACCAGGGCCCGAGAAGCAGATGAGATAAGGGCAGCTGTTGAAGAGCTGACCAAGCTAGATCCAAAACCGGGTGAAGATCAGGAACTTTCTGAATTGGCGGAAAAACTCACTCACCTAGAGGAGTTGCGAATCGCTGCAGCAAATGCTCACGAAGAGCTAAGCAGTGAGTCATTCGATGATGGTAGAGACGCCATAACTTCAATTGGCAAGGCAAGACGCGCCCTCGAGCAGGTAAGTAATCACGACCCAGAACTTGAAAAACTTGCCGAGCAGCTAAAGGAAATTGGCTTTTCTCTCAATGAGACTGCAGCGAGCATCTCGAGCTACATCGCCGGCCTAGACAGCGATGGGGCAGCTCAGCTTGAATCAGTGCAGTCGCGCCGTGCGGAGCTAACAGCCGCAATGCGAAAGTATGGCCCAAGCCTGGATGAAGTTATCGCCTAC
>WLHO01000006.1 GCA_009702645.1 Actinomycetota bacterium
GCACTTGGAACATCAGGGTTGAGAATTCTGGACCACTGCGCCTTGCCGCGGTAGGAAATGATCAAAATGATGCCGGTGACAATGAGCGCGATCGATACCGAAATCAATCCCGCTACAGCGGAAAGGCCAAGCACCAGTGAAGTTAACAAAGGAAGGTATGGAGCTAGGGCTAAATCCTCAAAGACCAAGATGGTGACTATTCGCCGCGATAACTCGGAGCGACGCCATCCAGATTCGCGGATAAGTTCGGATGTGATTCCCGAAGACGAAACGTAACTTATTCCCCCCAGAGCAAGTGCGGCAAGAGGGCCCCAGCCAAACAGCAGGGCTAGTGCAGCGCCAGGAATGAAGTTGACCGCAACGTCAAAAAAACCAGCGGACTTTCTTTCTTTGAATGCCTTTGCCAAATCAGGCGCGGAGTGCTCAAGGCCCAGAAGGAGCAAAAGCAGAATTGCACCGATTTGGGCGCCTAGATCTAGAAAGTCTTGACTTAGGCTGATGAGCCCGAAGCCACCCTGTCCAACGACCAATCCAACAAGTAGATAGATAGGTACGACAGAAAAACGAATCTTGGCTGCCACAAATGCAATAACTCCAAGTCCCAGCAGCAATGCACCAATCTCAGCAAGCGTCAATGCCGTTTCGGCAGAGCCCCCCAAGGCTAATACTGGTTCAATCACAAGGCCATTGTTTCACACCTGATGGCTCCCAGTTAGGCTTTGAAGCAATACCAGCCAGAAAGGTAGCACCACGTGCCCGGTGAGAACCTCACAAGAAAAGAAGCCATCGAACGCGCGAGCATTCTCGATGTTCAAAGCTACGAAGTGGAAATTGACCTAACCCAAGGCGGAGAGCTATTTGGCTCAACCACCCGTGTTCGGTTTAGTGCGAAAGAAGGCGCTACCAGTTTTATCGATGCCATCACAGGGGCAGTTCACTCGGTGGTGCTAAACGGTCAGGTGCTTGACCCAGCAAAGGTTTCTGACGGTATCCGCATCCAGCTTCCATCCCTTGCTAAAGAAAATGAGTTGGTTGTTGTTGCCCAAGGAAAGTACACCAACACTGGTGAAGGTTTGCACCGGTTCGTGGATCCGGTAGATCAAGAGGTTTACCTCTATACACAGTTTGAGGTGCCTGACTCGAGAAGAATGTTTGCTGTCTTCGAGCAACCTGATCTAAAGGCAACTTTCGCCTTTAACATCACAGCCCCGAGCTACTGGAAAGTAGTCTCGAACTCCCCTACTCCAGAACCCCATGTGCTCAGAGATGGAGTATCGGTTTGGAATTTCCAACCTACGCCGCGAATCTCCAGCTACATCACAGCCCTAGTGGCAGGTCCTTACGTAGAGGTCAACGATCAGCTGATCTCAAGCTCTGGCAAAGTCATCCCTCTTGGAGTGTTTTGCCGAAAGTCGCTCTTTGAACACTTGGATGCTGAGTACATTTTCGAAAAGACAAAGCAGGGCTTTGAATTCTTTGAGTCGCAGTTTGGGGTTGCTTACCCGTTCGAAAAGTACGACCAGCTTTTTGTTCCTGAGTTCAACGCTGGCGCTATGGAGAACGCTGGGGCTGTCACCTTCACCGAATCTTACGTATTCAGATCCAAAGTCACCGAAGCTACCCGTGAGCGTCGCGTGGTCACAATCCTGCACGAGCTAGCACATATGTGGTTTGGCGACCTGGTCACAATGCGCTGGTGGAATGATCTGTGGCTCAACGAGTCCTTTGCTGAGTACGCATCAACACTTGCGACCCAGGAAGCAACCGAGTGGAAAGGCGCTTGGGCGACTTTTGCCTCGTTAGAAAAATCCTGGGCCTATCGTCAGGACCAGCTTCCTTCCACCCATCCGATTGTTGCCGAGATCAATGACTTAGAAGATGTGCAAGTCAATTTCGATGGAATCACCTACGCAAAGGGAGCATCGGTTTTAAAGCAGCTGGTTGCTTGGGTTGGACAAGAACCGTTTATGCGCGGAGTGTCTTCGTACTTCAAAAAGCACGCTTACCAAAACACCGAGCTCAAAGATCTGCTCAAAGAGTTAGAAGCCGAAAGCGGCAGAGATCTTTCTGAGTGGTCAAAGCTGTGGCTTGAAACTGCCGGAGTGAACCTACTAAGGCCCGAGATAAAAGATAAAGATGGAGTAATCGAGTCCTTCACTATTTCGCAATCCGCAATTGCTGATTACCCATTTCTCAGGCCGCATCGCTTGGCAGTTGGCTTTTACAACGAAGTCGGAGGCAAGCTGGTTCGCACTGAAAGAGTGGAGCTGGATGTTCAGGGGGCAAAAACTTCTGTGCCAGAACTAGTGGGAAAAACTCGCCCAGCTCTTATTGTTCTAAATGACGACGACCTAACTTACGCAAAAATTCGACTTGATGAGAAATCTTTTGCTACTGCCCAAGCCATGCTCTCCCATATCGAGGACCCGTTGGCACGCGCACTGGTGTGGGGATCGGTCTGGGATGCAACCAGAGACGGTGAAATTTCTGGTCGCGCCTTTATTGAGCTTGTACTTTCACACATCGGCCAGGAGCTGGAATCCACCACCATGATGACGCTGCTTAGGCAGCTACTAACCGTGGCCAATTTGTTCGTGGCCCCAGAACACAGACTCGAGGCTCAGCTAAAAGTTGCGGATGGATTGTGGAAGCTGGCACAGAATGCCCAAGCTGGATCAGATGCGCAGCTTCAGTTCACTAAGTTTTTTGCTCAGTTTGCAAGAAACGATAAGCAGCTAACAACCGTTGCGGATCTACTAAGTGGCAAGACTCAACTGGATGATCTCGAGATCGACACCGATCTTCGCTGGGAACTCCTAACTTCTCTCTCAGTTGGAGGAAAAGCCAGCAAGGACCGCATCGATGTTGAGCTGGAGGCTGACAACACTGCAAATGGTCAAAAGGCTCATGCCGCAGCAATGGCTGCAATGCCGGATCTTAATTCCAAGCAGGTAATCTTCGACAAGCTTGTCAACACCGATGAGATGAGCAACGCTCTAGTGAACTCAGCGAGTTTGGCATTTGGTCGAGTCCTTGATACTTCAGTCCTTGAGCCATTTGTCGATCAGTACTTCTCGAAAGTGCTTTCAATCTGGGAAAACAAGAGCTACCACATGGCCGAGTATCTGCTTGTAAATCTCTACCCTCTGGCAATTGTGAACAATGCCTTAGCAGCTCAGACCGAGCAGTTCTTGAAAAACCCAGAACTTGCTTCCAAACCTGCCCTTAAAAGAATCATCGTCGAGAACCTAGCGAGTGTGCAACGAGCACTTAGCGCCCAAAGCGCAGACAAAAAAGGCTAGACAAACACGCAGATGACAGACGAGTTTGAAGACGCAGCAAGGGTAGAAACCGTTCGGATCAAAGGACTTTCCGGCGAGCGAGTAGGTGGCAATTTCTTCGTGCAAATCGGAGGAACCAAAACCTTCCAGAAGCTAACGGATAAGTTCTACGAAGGTGTTGCAACAGATGAGATCTTGCGACCGATGTATCCAGAAGATGATTTAGGTCCAGCTGCTGAGCGTCTAAGAATGTTTCTCGAGCAATACTGGGGTGGTCCAACCACTTATCAAGAAACCAGAGGACATCCGCGCCTTCGAATGAGGCACTCCCCCTTCAAGATCAATCCATTAGCTAGAGAGCGCTGGCTGCTTCACATGAAAGCAGCAGTTGATTCACTAGAGCTTGCTCCGCTTCAGCAGGCTGAGCTGTGGGGCTATCTAGATCGCGCCGCCACAGCGATGCTGAACAGCTTCGATGATTAGAAGTGTTTGGCTTCTTTAGAAAGTACGTGGCCAAACTCGGTTGACAGCCTGACCCAGCCCTGTGAGTGAAAAACTGGAACGTCCTGATCCTTAACCAAAAAACCCAGACCTGCCGCTGCAAACGCAGCTCCTGCTGGAACCTTTGATTCAACATCTATTGCACGGCCCCATACCTCTGCGCGAATTCGAGCAGCGATAGGTCCTCCCACTGATTCAGGAATCGTCTCGGCTACCTCGGTGATTCCCTTTTTTGCAGTGCTGGTTAGCAACTCTTCCCTAAGCACTCCAGCTTCAACCCAACCCGTTCTAGGCGGTGATACCCCGGCCCATGGAACACGCTCGGTTGATGCCATCTCGAAAACAAATCGCTCACCGGTAGATGGCTTTTCAAGCTCAAACGCAATTCGATCTAGAACGGCCTGAATCGGAACCAGGATGTTGATCTCGGCTTCGGATTTGAGCTCCATAGTGCGAAGCCCTAAAACCGTGGGTCCGTCATCCAAAATTGCAGCTGGAAACAGCGGCGCAACGTAGGCCGTTAGCAAAGTTCCAAAAGCCCTCAGGCGAACCGTGCCCTTTTGGTCCATCTTCTTAGCCCTGGTTAGGTAGGACTTCAGGTCCAGAGCGGTTTGCTCATCAAGAAGCTGAAAGGTGTTTTTCATTAGAGAACTAAACTTACCTCTGAAAGCTATCCACCCAAGTTAGGACACCGATTTCAGTGAGCAAGGTGCAGCCACCCGAAGATCCATTAGCAGATTTGATATTCGCTCTGGATATCAAAGATGCCGGCGGGGCAAGAACCAAAGAGGATATCTTCATCGGTCCGTCGCAGTGGATGCCTCACGGACGAGTTTTCGGCGGTCAAGTTCTAGCACAGTGTCACGTTGCTGCAACTAGAACCGTCGACCCTGAGAGAGTGCTTCACTCCCTTCACGGATACTTCCTAAGACCAGGGGATATCGATCTTCCAATTACTTTCTCCGTGGACCGGCTAAGAGACGGCAGATCATTCTCCACTAGACGAGTACAGGCATACCAAAAAGGTGAGCCGATCTTTTCGATGATCGCATCTTTCCAAATTGAGAGCCCAGGGCTTACTCATCACGAACAAATGCCGGAGGGGATGACTCAGCCCGAAGATCTTCCATCAGCTGCAGAAGTACTCGGGGGTATTCCACACCCGGTTGCTCAGTACTGGGCCAAGGCTCGGCCGTTTGACATGCGACATGTCCAGTCACCGATTTATTTCGAAGTAAAAGGCGAAGCGGTGGCTCACCAAGCAGTTTGGCTAAAGGCAATTGGAACTTTGCCCGCGTCTCAGACCCTGCATCAGGCAGCACTCGCCTACGCCTCAGATTTCACCCTGCTTGAAAGTATCTATCGCCGCCATAAAATCTCTTGGGCTAAACCCGGACTAAAAACTGCGAGCTTGGATCACGCTATGTGGTTCCACGCTCCAGCAAAAGTTGATGACTGGATGCTCTATGTTCAAGAATCCCCTGCTGCTCAAAACAGTCGCGGGCTTGCTCTTGGAAAGATCTTTAGTCGCGACGGAGTTCTTCTTGCAACTGTTGCTCAAGAGGGTATGGTCCGAGTTCCAGATGGACCGGTTGCTAGTCTCTTGTCAGTCTTCGGTAGGTAGAGCGGTGAGGCTTAGCAGCCTCTGGTCCTAGACGCTCTATCTTGTTAGCTTCGTACGACTCGAAGTTTCCTTCGAACCAGTACCACTTATCTGGATCAGCATCGGTGCCCTCGTAAGCCAAAATATGAGTTGCAACTCGGTCCAAGAACCAACGATCGTGTGTGATCACCACAGCACAGCCAGGAAACTCTAGAAGCGCATTCTCAAGTGACCCGAGAGTTTCAACATCCAAGTCGTTAGTTGGCTCATCGAGAAGAAGAAGGTTTCCACCCTGCTTTAATGTCAGAGCAAGGTTCAATCGGTTTCTTTCTCCACCGGAAAGCACGCCGGCAGGCTTTTGCTGATCCGGGCCCTTGAAACCAAACGCTGCAACATATGCCCTCGAAGGCATTTCAACTTGACCTACGTGAATGTAATCAAGGCCACCAGAAACTACTTCCCAAAGGCTCTTATCTGGATCAATTCCAGCTCGGGACTGGTCGACGTATGAAATCTTTACGGTCTCACCAATTTTGAGTTCACCGCCGTCGAGTTTTTCCTCACCCATGATCATCTTGAAAAGAGTGGACTTACCAACTCCGTTGGGTCCGATAACTCCAACAATTCCGTTTCTAGGAAGAGTGAAGGAAAGATCCGAGATGAGTGTACGGTCACCAAATTTCTTGACCAGTGATTTGGCTTCCAAAACAATGTTTCCAAGTCTCGGACCAGGTGGAATTTGAATCTCTTCGAAATCGAGTTTTCTAGTCTTGTCGGCTTCCGATGCCATCTCTTCATACCTTGCAAGACGAGCCTTAGATTTGGTCTGTCTAGCCTTTGAGGAAGATCTGACCCACTCGAGCTCATCGGAGAGACGCTTGGCCAATTTGGCATCTTTTTTGCCAGCGACTTCTAAACGCTCCTGTTTTTTCTCAAGGTAAGTCGAGTAGTTACCTTCGTACGGATAAGCCCTGCCTCGATCTAACTCGAGGATCCATTGCGCAACGTTGTCTAGGAAGTACCTATCGTGTGTCACGGCAAGTACGGCCCCTGGATACTTAGCCAAGTGCTGCTCAAGCCAAAGAACACTTTCGGCGTCCAAATGGTTTGTTGGCTCATCGAGCAGAAGCAAATCTGGTTTTTCAAGCAGTAGTTTGCAGAGCGCGACGCGACGCTTTTCTCCACCAGAGAGATTGTGCACCGGAGTATCCCCTGGTGGGCAACGAAGTGCATCCATTGCCTGCTCCAGTTGTGAATCCAAATCCCACGCATCGAGGTGATCGATTTGCTCTTGCAAAACTCCCATCTCTTCCAAAAGCTTGTCGTAATCCGCGTCTGGGTTTGCAAGTTCAGCTGAGATTTCGTTGAATCGATCTAGCTTGGCCTTGGTTTCAAAAACCGCTTCTTCAACGTTTCCTAAGACAGTTTTTTCTTCGTTCAGCTTTGGTTCCTGCATCAAAATGCCGACCGAGAAGCCTTCGCTCAATCGAGCTTCTCCATTAGAAGGAGAATCTAGGCCAGCCATGATCTTAAGCACGGATGACTTACCCGAACCATTTGGGCCAACAACGCCGATCTTGGCTCCAGGCAGAAATGCCAGTGTTACATCGTCGAGGATGACCTTGTCGCCGTGCGCCTTGCGCGCCTTAATCATTTGGTAAATAAACTCGGCCATTTTGTTTCCTCAATCGTCGGTGTCAAAAAAAATGACACCCTCTCCACTCAAGTGTGCTGTGGATAAGTTTATCCGACAATGATTGGTCCGAATAATGGACTAGGTCTCATATGCACATTCAGTGGAAAGGGTGTCTTACGACTAGGCGCTTAGGGGGAAGATGCCCAGCCGAGTCTTAGTTAGCGTCTTTTTGCTCCCACGAGCTCGCCTTCAGTCTCTAGATCGCCTTCATCAGGCTCCTCATCTTCTGGGTCCTCTCTAACCAGGACGGTTCTGGAAAACTCAGCTGTTCCCCAAACCAAATCATGACCCAAGGACTCGGCATCAACCTCAACTGATGTGCCGCTTCTTTCGCCGTTGTCCCAGTCACGAACCTTGAGCCGGCCAGATACGAGAATGCGATCTCCTTTGGAAATAGAAGCTGCGCTATTGATGGCAAGCTGCCTGAAAGAGGTGATGGTGAACCAGTTGGTTTCACCTTCGACCCAGATCTTCTTAGATTTATCGAAGCGGCGCTTTGACGAAGCCAATCTAAATGAGGTGATTGGCAAACCCTCTTGAGTGACTAGGTGTCGGGGTGTGGTTGCCACTAGGCCCGATACCGTGAAGCTTTCTGACATTAGTTAACCTTCTTTCAACCTGATTGGTCTAATCAGGTAAAAAGAATCTCAGGGCACTAATAGCTCATGTGGCTTGGAAACAAATCTGTGGAAAACTCACTTTAGGTAAGAAGTGAAAGCCTTTGCGGTCTTATCCATCTTCGGCTTCACCACGAAGTTGCAGTAACCCTGGTTTGGATTCTTGGCGAAGAAGTCTTGGTGGTAGTCCTCGCCCATCCAAAATTTCTCTAAAGGCTGGATGGTTGTGACAATTGACTCTCCCCAAACTTTCTTGGCGCGCTCAATTGCATCTGTGAACAACTTCTTCTGATCCTCATCTTCATAGAACATGCAACTGCGGTAGCTGGTTCCTATGTCATTTCCCTGGCGGTTTAGTTGAGTTGGATCGTGCAGAGTGAAGAAAATATCTAGCACCGTCTCGGCAGGGATTTGGTTCTCATCGAAAATCACTCTTGCGACCTCAGCGTGGCCGGTGGCCTCCGAGCACACCGTTTCATAGTCAGGGTTTCCGGTGTGACCTCCGGAGTAGCCAACTTCAACGTCCTGGATGCCTCGAAACTGCATAAAGCTGGAATCTAGGCACCAGAAGCAGCCTCCACCGAGAACAAATGAGATCATGGCCCTAGCTTAGGCTTGTGCTTATGAAATTCCGAGCCAGCGCAGACCGCTACAAGCAAATGAAGTACCGTCGCACTGGAAAATCGGGCCTAATGCTTCCAGAAATCTCTCTGGGGCTGTGGCACAACTTTGGGGCAGACCACAGTTTCTCAAACCAGGCAAAGATTCTTCGCCGCGCCTTTGATCTTGGAATCACCCACTTCGATCTTGCAAACAACTACGGTCCTCCCTACGGCGCCGCCGAAGAAAACTTCGGAGATCACTTCCATAAAAACTTTCGCCCATACCGCGATGAAATGATCATCTCGACCAAGGCCGGATACGACATGTGGGATGGTCCATACGGCAACTGGGGATCAAGAAAGTACTTATTGGCATCGCTAGATCAATCTCTCGAGCGAATGGATCTTGAATACGTTGACATCTTTTACTCACACCGCTTTGATCCCGAAACACCACTTGAAGAAACCATGGGTGCTTTAGCCTCAGCTGTTCGATCGGGTAAAGCACTTTACGTTGGTATCTCCAACTACGATCCACAGCAAACCCAGATGGCTAAGCAAATTCTGGATGGCATGGGTGTTCCGCTTCTGATCCACCAGCCCAAGTATTCGATGTTTGTGCGCACTCCAGAACAAGGGTTATTCGATACCTTGACTCAACTAGGTGTTGGATCGATTGTCTTTTCACCGCTTGCTCAAGGGCTACTAACTGACCGCTATCTCAATGGAAAAGTTCCAAAAGACTCAAGAGCCTCCAAGGGAAAGCACCTGACCAGCCAAAAAGTGAGCAACGAGTATTTGATTGCCGCAAAAAAGCTCAACGACATAGCTGCAAGTCGCGGGCAGACACTAGCTCAACTTTCAATTTCTTGGGTTCTTCGTCAACCAGCCGTAACGAGCGCGCTGATTGGTGCATCGAGCGTGAAGCAGCTTGAGCAAAACTATGCGGCTATTTCAGGTAAAGCGTTCACGTCGGATGAGCTAGCTGAGATTGATATCTATGCAAGAAATGGCATGGTCTGATCATCCTAAGAACTAGAAACCCCCTGCTTGGAGTTATCTTTGCCCTTTCCGGTGTCGTGCTGTTTGGACTAAACGCCTCCACTTCTAAGGTCGTTATGGCTTCGGGAATCACGCCCGAACAAATCGTTATCTTTAGATCTTTCGCAACCGCGCTCGGAGCAGCAATCGCCCTGGTACTTACCAACCGCGCTGCATTTAGAGTTCAAAAGCATGAATGGCGGGGCCTGATTATTTTTGGAATCTTCGGCGTAGCGCTGATGCAGTGGTCCTACTCGAATGCGGTGAAGAACCTGCCTATCGGAATCGCGCTACTCATTGAATACACCGCTATTGTGATTGTCCCGCTGGTGTCCTTATGGCTTTTCAAGGCCAAGGTTCTACCAAGACTTTGGTTAGCAATTGTCATGGTGCTCGGGGGTCTAGTTGTGGTCTCGAGAATTTGGGACGGCGGACTAAACCCAGTTGGTGTGATGTTCGCGGTTATGGCATCCCTGTTTTTGAGTTTCTACTTTCTTATGGGTGAGCACCTGCTCAAAAGCCGCGACACCTTATCCACGCTGTTTTACGCGATGACCATCTCCGGTGTGTTCTGGCTGATTGTGACTCCTTGGTGGAACTTCCAACCATCGATTCTGGTTGAGCAAATTTCGCTGACGGGCAATCTAGAGCAAGTTCAGCTACCGCTGTGGGCAACACTTGCCTGGATTGGGTTGTTTGGCTCTTTCCTTCCAATGCTGTTCTCGTTTCTAGCGCTGGCTCACCTAAGCGCGACATCTGTGGGGGTTATCTCCACAGGAGAGACCGTTATGGCATTCTTTTTTGCTTGGGCATGGCTCAATGAGATGATTGATGGCATACAAGCCCTCGGTGGAATCCTGGTGATTGCAGGGATTGTGCTGGCACAAACCTCAAGAGTTAAGCAAAAGGACAAGGAACCGGCTAATGGCAACAGTTGACCTAACTCACCAAAGCTTTGAAGCGCAGATTGAAAAACCCGGCATCACGCTAGTTGATTTCTGGGCCGAGTGGTGCGGGCCATGTCGAATGTTCGGGCCAATCTTTGAATCGGCTAGTGAGAAATACCCGGAAATTACTTTTGGCAAAGTTGACACTGAGGCTGAGCAGCAGCTAGCTGGGGAAGCTGGCATTAGCTCGATTCCAACCCTCATGGTCTTTCGAGACGGACTACTTCTATACAACAGTCCAGGTGCTCTTCCTGCCGAAGCTCTGGATGAGATCATCACTGCCGTACAGGGTCTGAACATGGATGATGTGCGCGCCGAGATTGAGAAGCAAAACCAGCAATCCCAGCAACAAAACCCTTAATCAACAAAACTTTTCAAAGGCGAAAATTGAAAAACAACTCAGCTGCCATGCTCGCAACTGTTGCCCTTGCCGGGCTTGGTGCGCTTCTGCTTAGCTTTTTCGATACGGGCACCTGTGTGGTTCCTGACGCCGAAGGTTTTATCTCCTGCCAGGAAATTGCTGACCAGAGAATTTGGGCGGCCTGGATTCTAGGAGTCATATTTGTAGGTGGACTCGTGGTATCCATAACTCGTAAGAAAAGGCGCTAGAGATGCATCAAAGCAGCGATGAAACCAGAGCTCTTCGAGAGAAGATTTTCGAATACGTGCGCACACGCATGGATTACGACCCGATCCCCTTGGACTACCCCAAGCCAGAACAGGAGCTCTTTGCGCAAGCAGGCCTAACACTTTCAGAAGAAGGAATGGGCGGTGATAACGCCTTGCGACTATACGAAGAAGTCTTGGCTCCCGCCACAATCTCTACAGACCATCCAGGTTTTGTCTCCTTCATTCCAAATGCGGCTACGGAAGCTGCCAGCTTGTTTGATCTAGTGGTCTCTACAAGTTCCATATATGGAGGTTCCTGGCTGGAAGGTGCTGGAGCAATTTTTGCCGAGAACCAAGTTCTTACCTGGTTTGCATCAGAAGTAGGCCTTCCAAAAGGCGCCGGAGGTGCATTTGTTCAGGGAGGAACAATCGGAAACCTTTCGGCTCTAGTGACTGCAAGGCATTCTCACAGGCAGAAGCTCATTGATTCAGGCATCAACTACTCAGGCAAATTGTCCTTCATTGCATCCAAAGAAGCCCACTCATCTTTGAAGGCAGCAGCCAAAGTGATGGATGTTGAGATTGTGTTGGCAGAACCTGGAGCAGATGGTCGCCTTACTGCAGCCGCTGTTAAGGATGTCCTTTCAGCCCAACCAGAGAACTCGGTATTTGCGATTGTTGCCACCGGTGGAACTACCAACTTTGGAATTGTTGATGATCTGCGCGGCATTGGCGAACTAGCAAAGGCGCATGGTCTGTGGTTTCACATCGACGGTGCCTACGGTTTGGCGGGAGTATTGAGCCCGAAATACAAGCACCTATTTGATGGATCCGAACTTGCTGATTCCTTCATTGTTGATCCGCACAAGTGGCTTTTCGCTCCTTATGATGCTTGCGCACTGGTCTATCGAAAGCCTGAGATTGCTAGAGCTACTCACACCCAACACGGTGAGTACCTAGCCACCCTGACTGAATCTGGGCTTTGGAATCCTTCGGATTATTCCTTTGGTCTAACAAGAAGAACCAGAGGACTTCCGCTCTGGTTCTCACTGGCAACGCACGGAGTGGCAAAATACCGTGAGGCCATTGAATACAACATCGATGTGGCGCACGAAATCGCAGAAGTGATTAGGTCTATGGATCACGTAGAGCTAGTTCGCGAACCCGAGCTATCGGTTGTGGTCTTTGAGCGAAAGGGCTGGGATATCGACCATTACAACGCTTGGTCCGACAAGCTGCTCAGAGACGAAATTGGTTTTGTGGTTCCCTCCAGCCATAAAGGAAAACCCAACACCCGATTCGCGGTTGTAAACCCACTAACGAGCGTAAAACTTCTCACCCAAATCCTTGAGAGTATGAAGTAGGGAGATTTCCATGAAGCTAACAATCGTCGAGGCGCCAAAGTCTCTTTCAAGAGTCAAGGAACCTACCAGGACACCGCTTCGGGTTGGCCTAGTGCAAACCAAATGGCACCAGGATCCAACCGAGCACGAGGCCGTTTTGAGCGATGGCATCTCTCAAGCCGCAAAAGCCGGTGCCAAAATTGTTTTCTTGCAGGAGCTAACGCTTTCCAGGTACCCAGCAGATTCCAAACCTGAGGGAGTTCCATCCAAGATTGCTGAACCACTTGAAGGCGGCAAGACGCATTTGTTTGCAGCCAAAGCCGCTAAGGAATTCGGCGTAATCGTTCACGCCTCTTTATACGAGCAAGCCAACCTTCCCGATGGCAGGGGTCTAAACACCGCAATCTTGGTCGAACCTTCAGGAAAGATAATCGCTCGAACACCCAAGCTTCACATTCCAGTTACCGCTGGCTACTACGAAGACAAATACTTCCAACCTGGGCCAGCCGAAAGCGATCCGTACCCGGTTTATGACCTAGAGCTTGATGGTGTTTCAGCAAGAGTCGGCCTTCCAACTTGTTGGGATGAGTGGTTTCCCGAGGTAGCAAGAAACTACTCAATTCGAGGAGCCGAGATCATCGCCTACCCCACCGCAATTGGTTCCGAGCCCGATCATCCTGATTTCGATACCGAGCCGCTGTGGCGACAGGTGATTGTCGGTCACGGCATCGCAAATGGAACATTCATGGTTGTTCCAAACCGCTACGGCAACGAAGGCTCGTTGAATTTTTACGGAAGCAGTTTCATAAGCGATCCGTTCGGAAGAATTCTTGCTAGAGCAGCCAGAGACACCGACGAAGTTTTGGTTGCAGATCTAGATCTTGATCAAAGGCGCGACTGGTTGGACCTGTTTCCATTTTTGGCAACTCGTCGCCCTGACACCTACGACAAGCTGACTACCCCTGTTCAAAACAAGCGCCTAGATTCCGGCGATGGCGAACAAGGTGGAATTGCCGGAGTAAGCCAGAAATGAAACTAACCATGCCTGCTGAGTGGGATCGGCACGAGCGAACCTGGATGGCCTGGCCACCAAAAAACTACTTGCTTGGCGAAACTGACGCAGACGCCGAAGCTGCTAGAAGTTCATGGGCCAATGTTGCAAACGCCATAGTCCGCTTTGAACCAGTTTCAGTTCTTGCAACCAGCGATCAGCTGGAAATTGCAAGAGCCTATCTTCACCCGAGCATCGAGATAATCGAGGCCGAGCTTGATGATGCGTGGATGAGAGACTCTGGTCCAACTTTCGTGAAAGACGAATCAGGCAATCTAGTTGCCGTGAATTGGATCTTCAACGGTTGGGGTGCCCAAGGTTGGTCGAGTTGGGAAAAGGACAAACTCGTTGCCGGCTTTATTGGGAAGCTTTCAGGAAAAGCCGTTGTTGATTCACCGCTGATCAACGAAGGTGGAGGAATCCACGTCAACGGCGCAGGAACTGTGCTACTGACCGAAACTGTGCAGCTTGGTGAAGGTAGAAATTCAACTTGGAGTAAACAAGAAGTTGAAGCTGAGATTCACGAAAAGCTAGGCACCAATAAGGCGATTTGGGTCAAACGTGGACTAACCAGGGACTATGACGGATACGGGACTCGGGGGCATATCGACATCGTTGCGTGCTTTGCGAGTGAGAACGTAATTTTGTATCACGATCAGCAAGATCCCACTCATCCTGACTACGAAGTATCCCGCGAAGTGAAGGCAACACTGGAAGCAGCTGGGAACTTCGAGATAATTGGTGTTCCTGCACCAACTATCCTTCGAGACGAAGAGGACTTCGTTGACTACAGCTACATCAATCACTACATAGTCAACGGTGCAGTGATTTTGTGTTCATTCAATGACCCAAAC
>WLHO01000060.1 GCA_009702645.1 Actinomycetota bacterium
GATTACCTTGCGGTCACCGTAGAACTTCTTAAGTCCAACAACTTTCAGCCTCGGGCGATTCCAATCGATCACAGCGTGACTCCCTGCTGCTCACGAGCAGTGAATCGAGCTGTAATCCTGTCAGCCAAGCGAATGGTTGGAATCGCAAGCAAAACAAACAGTAGACCTGCAACCACGTACGGTGTGAAGTTGGCAAACTTCGCAACTTCAATCTGAGCTCCGCGGACTGCATCGATTGCCCCTAGAACAGAAATCAGACCAACGTCCTTCTGTAAAGCGATGAAGTCATTCATCAAAGGTGGAACTACTTTTCTAACTGCCTGAGGCAAAACAACCAAGCGCATTGACTTGGAATAAGAAAGACCCAACGATCTCGCGGCTAGACGCTGAGATGAATGCACGGATTCAATACCCGCCCTGAAAACCTCGGAAACATAAGCGCTGTAGGTAATTGTCAGGGCGGTGATACCGAGTACTTCTGCAGGGATCCGTCCTAAAAATTCAAGCCTTAGTCCTGGGATACCAAATCCAACCAGATACAAAACAATGATTAGTGGCAGTCCTCTAAATAGGTCAACGTAACCTTTTGAGAGCATGCGCAGCGGGAAAAATACCGGTGACTTTAGAGTGCGGATTATGGCAAGCAACAAACCGAAGAAAACCACCAAGATTGCCGCAGCTACCAGCACGCGAAGATTCAGTAGCAGCCCGTCAATCACTCTTGGAAAGCTAGCTACCGCCACTTCCCAGTTAAAAAATGACTGCTCAACTCTTTCCCAACCGGGAGTTGCAATCAGACCAAACCAGACAATCGCCGCAAATGCCAGGGTGCTGGCAAGAGAAATCCAGACCGAGCGCTTGCGTTGCGCTTTGCGATACTCGCGTCGATCCTTCTCTGCTTGAGAAAGCTCTTGCTCGTTTAGGTCCATGGCTCGATCCAAATAGAAATAGGTGGGGCATTTACTGCCCCACCTATTTTCTCAGTTTTTGATTACTTTAGAACTGGTGCGCCTGCGAAGTCTGCAAGCCAAATGGTCTCCAGCTCAGCCAGCCTTCCGCTTGCGCGAAGAGCGTCAACTGCTGCCGATACGGCGGCAGTCAAAGGTGATCCCTTGTCTAGCACTAGACCAAAGGTATCCCCAGCTTCTGCTCCCTCAAGCTGACCAAGGATTTTTCCTCCGTCAAGCTCAACTGCAGTTAGGTAGAAAGCGGTTGGTAGGTCAACAACGATTGCGTCAACCTGTCCGTTAGCTAGAGCTGCCTTAGCGTCGTCGTTGGAGTTGAACGCCTGTGCACCAGCTGTTGGCGCGATTATGTTCTCAATTGCAGCGAAGCTTGTAGTTCCAGTTGCTGCACCAATCAGCAAGCCCTTTAGGTCAGCAAGTGATGTAGCCTCGGCAGCCTTGGATCCAGCAACAGTGATTACGGTCTGTGCTGTTGAGTAGTAAGGAGATGAGAAGTCAACTGCTTCTTTACGCTCATCGGTGATTGAGTACTGCTGCAAGTTGAAGTCGAAGTTCTTAGGCCCTGGAGCAATTGCCTCGTCGAAAGTTGTGCGAACCCATACAACATCTTCTGGAGCAAATCCAAGCTGCTCTGCGATTGCGTAAGCAACAGCAGCCTCAAAGCCTTCGCCGTTTTCTGGAGCGTCGCCAACAACCCATGGCTCGTAAGCAGGAAGTCCAGTACCGATGGTTAGCTTGCCTGCGGTGATGGTCTGTAGTTCGTTCGGTGCTGCTTCAGGTGCTGCGGTAGTTGCGCAACCACTTAGAGTGAATGCAAGAACAGCCGAAGTCGCAATTGCGAGCGCTGCTTTTTTAACAGAAGAAATAGACATTTGTCTCCTAGTTGAGTTTGTGGGGTTTTCCCTCTTCAAATTTACCGCACAAGCCTGTGCTATTCGGTGAAGCTGGGTTAGATTGCTAGCTTCTTGGGCGAAGCTCGGCAACCATCGGGCACACAAAAGGATCGGCGTTATTGCTAAGTCCCACCTTGTTTAGGTGCTTCATGATGGCGGCATAGCTTGCCAAAAGGTTCATCTCCACCAAAGTCACATCGTGCTTCCGGCAGTACTCGACGACAATCTCGTGAGCCTTGCGAAGGTTGGGTCTTGCCATCGAGGGAAACAGGTGATGCTCAACCTGGTAGTTCAGACCCCCCATGAGGTTGTCTTTGAGCCAAGAGCCTCGGATGTTTCTTGAGGTCAGAACCTGGCGGGAAAAGAAGTCAAGCTTGGCCTCCTTGGGAACCAAGGGCATGCCCTTGTGGTTTGGGGCAAAGGCCGCCCCCATGAAAAAGCCAAAGGCCATCATCATTACAAACCACAGCGCCAGACCCCAGATTGGGCCAAACAGGATTGCAAAGACCACATAAGGAGTTAGCTGGCGAATCATCATCAGCGAGAACTCAAGCAGGCGAATTGAAAGCTTGCGGTCCTTGCGAACAAGGCCAGCAAAAGAATCAACTAACAGGTCAAAGCCGGTAAATAGAAGTAGTAATGGGAAAAGGTAACCCTGGCGGTCCGAGAACCAGCGCTCGATGCCGCGCTTTGACTCTTTGGACTCGGTTGTGAAGCTAAGCACGCGAATAGCGATGTCTGGATCTTCGCCAATTTGGTTAGGACGCTGGTGGTGTTTGTTGTGCTTGCGAAGCCAGAAACCGTAGCTCAGGCCAGCAAACAGGTTGGCTAGCAGTAGACCCATCCAGTCATTGGCCTTGTTATTTCTAAACACCTGACGGTGGGATGCCTCGTGCGCAATAAAGCCATACTGAGCGCTCAGAATCCCAAGGCCTGCAACCAGGACAAAGGCGGCGATAAGCCAGAGCTTGTTCTGTTCACTCAAGGCTGCAAGGAAACCGCTCAGGGTCCAAAAGCCTGCCGCAGCAATAGTAAGGACAATCAGGCGGACTATATAGAAGGAAGGTTTTTTTGAAAGAAGTCCGGCATCTCTGACCTGGGCCAAGACTTGGTTGAAGTGGGTGGTGGATTTGGTGGCCAGCATGCTCATTGTGCGAGTCTAACTGGGTACTCTGGCAAACCCCTGCCAGTGGCTGTCTTTAGCTCCTGGTGAAGTGATCTTGAGTTAGATCTTGGCCGTTCTTGTTGAAAAACGCCCTAGCTGCAACTACAACGGAGAGCACCATGATGGCGATGATTCCGACTGAGCTGATCGCCATAAGAGATGTAATCTCGTTGAACTCAAGAACCAGAGGGGTGCTTAGGTCAACTTCGGCCTGAACGATGCTGATTCGAGACATCTAAGACATTCCTCTCGGGGGTTACTTGTTGGAACTTCGCCACAGCTTTTTAGCTGTCGCCTTTAGGCCCAGTTTAGCTCTAGATATACCCATATGACACGCCCGAGCGGACCCCCAAAAGCCCTTTATTTGGCGCAAATTCGGGCTTGTTTCCTTAGAAAAGCCTGATAACGGGTGCTAGGTTAAAAGGCGTGTAAGTGATGCGAGGAAGCATCGTCGATGTAATTTGTCCCCGATGAGTCCTTGGCAGCTTGCCTCTCTCAGCTGAAAGGAACAACAAATTATGAGTGAATCAGGTTACCTGATCGTTTATAACGGCTTCTCGCTAGGTATCGCGAGCATGCTATTCACCACCATTTTCCTACTATTCGCACGTGAGCGCGTTCTGCCTCGCTACCGTATGGCGGTTTTGGTGTCTGCAACAGTGACCGGTATCGCTGCCTATCACTACTTCAGAATGTTTGACAGCTTCAACCACGTATTTGGCCCAGATGCAATCCCAGGTGCCGTGTACAACGTTGGCTACCGCTACGTTGACTGGTTCCTAACTGTGCCTCTACTACTAGTGGAGACCATTGCGGTTCTTGCTCTAGCTAAGTCAGCTCAGACTGCACTACTAGTTCGTCTAGTACCTGCTGCAGCCCTGATGATTGGTCTTGGTTACCCAGGAGACGCTGGACTAGACATCGGTGGCATCTCTGCACCAATGTGGGGTCTACTATCCACAATTCCATTCCTATACATCCTGTACATCTTGTTCGTTGAGCTAGGTAAGTCTCTTACCAAGCAGAGCAAGCAGGTTCAGAGAAGAATCAAGGAGCTACGTCTTCTTCTTCTTGCTACCTGGGGTGTCTACCCAATCGCGTTCATCGCTAACATGAACTCTGTTGGATTCGACGAGCAGGGCTTTGTTCTTCGCGAAACCGGATACACCATCGCTGACATCTTGGCGAAGTGTCTATTCGGCCTAATGATCTTCTCGATCGCTCGTATGAAGAGCGCCGAGGACGACAAGGCATTTGCTGCTTCAGAGTTCAAGGGCAAGTAAGCCTTAGACCTAAAGCTAAAAAACAAAAGGCGTCGGGAAACCGGCGCCTTTTGTTTTGCCCTGAGAAGTAAAAAAATCCCGCCTAGATCCATGACCTAGGCGGGACTTCTTTTGGAGATTACTTTCTGCGCTTACTCCACACATCGAAGGCAACAGCTAGCAGAAGAACCAGACCCTTGATGGTCATCTGAGTGTCGATACCAACCGAGTTCAAGTTCATGCCGTTGGCTAGAACACCCTGGATCATGCCTCCAAGCATCGAGCCGGTGACAGTACCAACACCACCTTGAACTGCAGCTCCACCGATGAATACGGACGAGATGGCATCTAGCTCGAATCCATCTCCAGCTTTAGGAACAGCTGAGTTCATGCGAGCGGTAATCAATACACCGGAGAGTGCTGCAAGAGCACCGATGTTTACGAACAAGAAGAAGTTCACAAGGCGGACGTTGATACCGCTTAGAACTGCAGCGTTCAAGTTTCCACCGATTGCGTAGATGTAGCGGCCGAATGGAGTTTTGTTCATGATCATTGTGTAAAGCAAGATCAGGAACA
>WLHO01000061.1 GCA_009702645.1 Actinomycetota bacterium
AGGACCTTCAGTTATTCCATAGTGCGATGGCCACTTTCGAGTGCCCTGGTAAAGCCGCTTGTCTTTCAGTAAAGCGCTGGCGTCTTCATACCGAAGCACTGCAATACCGAATGGGGTTGTTGCATACCAATTGTCTTCTCTGGCATTCATTACCTGGTCTGATCGAATTGAGAACCCAAGCTGATTGAAATCTAGATAAGCGACTTGGCTCATGCTCAGTTGACCCCTTTTACTTGTGACTCAAGTTCTCAAATTTCACTGGTACCTGATGATATCCGGTGAGTTGCCTAAATGCTAAGAAAACCCAGCTCTCGTGAGAAGAAACTGGGTTTTCGTGCGCCCCCCGGGACTTGAACCCGGAACCCACTGATTAAGAGTCAGTTGCTCTGCCGATTGAGCTAGAGGCGCATTTGTTGCTCTATACAAGCAACAGCTCTAAAGAATACCACTTGGGCTAGGCCCATCCAAACTAGCGACTGAGGCGTTTGATTAGCTTCTCGGTGGCAATCAGACTGCCACCTAGCACTGCTGGAATTCCCCCTCCAGGGTGTGTGGAGGCTCCTACTCGCCAAAGCCATGGTTTCAAAAGTGACGAGTGCTTAGGGGTGTGAAGCGGTCCTGACTGCCAGATCTTTCGTGCCTCGCCATAGAGCGCTCCCCCGGTTGCTCCCCAACCAGAGAAGTACTCGGGATCCAAAACCTCAAAGGAGCCAAAGTACTCTTGGATGTTCTTTGGTAATCCCATAACCTTTGAAACTCTTGCAAGTTCTGCTTTGGCAAAGTCGCTGTCGATGCCGTAGTGCTTGCCATCGGCAGGAGCTGTGATCAATACGGCGACAGTTGATTTGCTGTTTGGGTAGATGTGCCCTGCCTTGTAATAGTTCACAAAGACCATCGACTCTTTCGGTAGCTGCTTGGCCCCTAGGGACTTGTGCAGTGCTGCCGGGTCATCAGGCATGATCACCGAGTGAGTCTTTGTACCCTCAGGTAGTTCCTGATCCAGCACGGCGTAGATTGCCACACCTGAGCAAGACATCTTGCGACCTGATTCGTTGGTGGTTTTGCCAAGAAGTCTGTCGGTGACCTTGGCATCAAGGCTTGAGATAACAAGATCTGCTTGGTAGTCGCCCTTGGTGGTTGTGACCTTGTTCTTACCGATTGCAGTGACCTTCTCATTCAAGGAGATTTCAACCCCGGCATAACGTGCGAGTTTTTCAAGTGTCAGCGGAATCTCGTTGACTCCGCCAACTGGAACTAAAACCTTTTGCGTAGCCATAACCGCAGGCATGGTTGCAAATAGGGCAAGTGTGCTCTCAGGTGCTACGCCTGCGTTCAGGGTATGTATGGAGATTACTTCTTTGAGCCCCTCCGGTAGCCACTTCAAGCCATCGAGGTAGCTCTTAGTTGTAAGACGTATTCCGTAGTTTGAAACCAGCTTGCTAACTGCAGGCACAGCTTTTGGGCTCATGGAGGTGTTGGTTAGAAGCGTGGTGATCTCTTTATCGAGCTTGCCGTGGACGGCTTCGAAACGAGTCCATGGCTCGTGCCATTTGTTTCCAGGTTCTACAGGAAGCAGGCACTTATCGCCCCGGTAAAAGTACTCCCCGACTTCAGAAAGTGGTTCGAATTCAATTGGTGCAATCTCGCTGGCCTTTGGACCAGATCCTAAGTTGTCATAGCGGCGAATAAATTCTTGCCAGACTCCTGGGAAGGTGACGAGGGCTGGACCGGTATCCATTCGCTGACCGTCAACGAGGATACGTTTTGACTTGCCACCAATCCAGTTCGCACCTTCAATGACTTTGACTTTGTGTCCGGCTTTAGCAAGAAGTGAGGCTGTTGCAAGTCCCGAGATGCCGGCACCTAGAACAATGATGTTTCTTTGATTCACGGATAAAGACCTAACACCATCGCAGAAACTAGTTGAACACCAGCAACCGCTCCTGCAAGGTAAGGGAAAGCAATTGAAAGTCGGTAAAGCTTCCGACCGGTTTCAGGAACTGGGTTTTTGAAAAGCGCAAATGTTAGGTAGCCGGCGATAGCAAAGTTCACTATCGCAACTGGAATATTCACCATTGCAAACAGGCCAGTTGAAATTAGCCACCAAAAGCCAACCCAGTAGCCGGAGCCCTTCACGCCAAGCCAGACAGCTGTGGTCTTGATGCCAACAAAGCTATCCTGCGGAATATCTTGCACGGCATCGAAGGTGTGCTTTGCCATCGACCAAACCATTAGACCAATTGCTGCAAACCACAGCGGCTCGTTTCCAAAAGCTAGAGGAATGAATACCAGCGGGAAGGCGTAGTCGGTATTTGACACCGAGTCCCAGACGGGGCGAGCCTTGAACCTAAATGGCGGTGAGGAATAGAAGTAGAAGAAAAGGGAATAGGCCAGAATCCAGCCCATGGCAGCAATTGGAACTGTGAAGGCAAAGTAAATCAAGAATGGGATGTTGGTTAGGGCTACTCCGATAAAGATTGGCTTTACCTCAGAAGGTGAGATCTTGGCACCTTCCATGCCGCCTTTACGGGCGTTGATGTTGTCAGTTTCCTGATCGAAGATGTCGTTGATTCCGTAGATCAGCAAATTGAACGGGAAAGTGACCCAAATCAGGAATGGGATGATGTCCCATCGCCAGAGGTCCCCGCCAAGCCACATGGCCATGATTGTGGTTCCAATGGTGTTAATCCATAGAACAGGGCGAGAGATTTCCACCAGGCGCTTGAGCATAGTTTCAAGCATAGAGGCGCATTTGTTGCCACTGAAACGCCCCGAAATGCTGGTTTAGACTTGGGACTAAGCCCTACCAAACACCAAACTTTGATGGAGAGTAAATGCCTGAGCTAAAGAAACTAGTAGTCGGTGACAAGGCTCCCGATTTCACCCTTGTGAACTTCGATGGCAGCAAAGTTAAGCTCTCTGGGCTAAAGGGCAGCAAAGTAATCGTCTACTTCTTCCCTGCAGCTCTAACTCCTGGATGCACCAAGGAAGCCGAGGATTTCAATTCCAACCTCAAGGCCCTCAACAAAGCAGGCTATGAAGTACTAGGCATCTCACCTGACACTCAGGCCAAGATGGCCAAGTTCCAGGTTGCCCACAAGCTCAAGTTTGCACTTTTGGCAGATGAGGACCTCACCGTTCACAAAAAGTACGGCGCCTACGGCACCAAGAGCATGTACGGCAGAACCTATGAGGGCGTTCTTAGATCAACTTTCGTAGTTGATGAAAAAGGAAAGCTTGAGCTTGCCCTATACAACGTCAAGGCAACCGGTCACGTCGATAGCCTGCGCAAGCATCTAGGGATCTAGCTGAACTGACCGTCGTTTTCGCGATTGGTATCAGCAACAAATTTCTTGTTGAACAGCAAAATCACAACTACAGCTGAGAGCACGACCAAGAAAATTCCAATGGTTCTGTTACTGCTTTGTTCAGCGAGTGCTCCAGATCCAACAACTCCTTGAAGTAGCTGCCAGAAAAATGCAGCACTTCTAGCCCAGCGTTTTCCCTGCAAAATTCCACGCGAAAAATGCAACACCCAGGCGATGGATCCGGCTGCTAAAACAATCAGGAAAATTTCAGCGTAAATGTTTAGCACGTTTCCTGACAATAATTCAAGTAAAAGTGCGAAAAAAACCAACGCAATTATCAGGGCCTCAATAAACAACAGTGAAACTACAAGTTTTACTAAAGATGGGGCTTGGCTAAAGGCTTTCATGAGTCCTTACAAAGTTGGGTATTTACAAAAGGCGGTAGCTATGGAATTATATGAGTAGAACATGTGTCGTGCTTCAAGCGTAAATCACAAGATTCGCACCAAACCATCATTTGTGAAGTTTTGTATTGCCCGTCGTATTGGTTCCTAGAGCCAAGAATAAGGATAAAAGCATATGGATATGCAGTGGCTAAACCAGGCTCGTTGCCTAAACGAAGACCCAGAACTATTTTTTCCGGTTGGAAACACCGGTCCTGCGGTTGACCAGATCGAGCAAGCGAAAGCAGTTTGCCGCGAGTGCAACGTGACCAGCCAGTGCCTTGAATATGCCATCAAAGAAAACCAGGACACCGGTGTCTGGGGTGGCCTTAGCGAAGACGAGCGCAAGTCTCTAAAGCGCAAGTACGCCAGAGCTCGCAGAGCCAGCTAAATCCTTGTTTACCTCTTTATAGAGGTATGTTGATGGCCACCTTGGTGCCACCTTCTTTTGGTGAGAACCAGCTGATCTTTCCGCGAAGCTCCCCCTCAATCAGGGTCTTAATAATCTGAGTGCCAAGACCGGTTCCAATCGAGTCTTTCTTGAGACCCACACCATTGTCCTCAACCTCAATCGAGAGCGCCTTGGCGGTTCGTTTGGTGTTGATTGAGATAAGTCCGCCGTGAGAGCCAAGTCCATGAGTTGCCGCGTTGGTGACCAGCTCAGTTAGGGCTACCGCCAAAGGCGTAGCCAAATCGCTGTTGAGCTTTCCAAACTTGCCATCAATTCGAAGCTTTAGGGTCTTGGAGTTCTCCGAAGCCAACTCGCCAACTAGTCTCATGCTGTCTGCGAAGACCTCATCAAAGTTCACTTCTTCACTGAATCCCTCGGCAAGTGTGTTGTGAACCAGTGCGATAGCTGACACGCGACGAATAGCCTGCTCAAGTGCGTCTTTGACTTCTGGATTGTCGGATCTTCTGGTTTGAATGCGCATCACCGATGCCACAGTCTGCAGATTGTTTTTCACTCGATGGTGAATCTCACGAATAATGGCGTCCTTGGTTAGCAGCTCCTGCTCTTGGCGACGAAGCTCGGTGATCTCACGACACAAAACAATCGCTCCGGTTCGA
>WLHO01000062.1 GCA_009702645.1 Actinomycetota bacterium
GCGTGACATCACTTAGCAAACCTGACCTGTCGAGTGCTTCAACTTGAATCTGAACCAGGAACAATCTCTTTGATGATGGAGCCCAGCTAACTTCAAGAATTCGCTCTGGTTCAAGTTGCAATTGCCCAACATTCTTACAGTCGGTTCGATGAACTGAAACTCCAGTACCCCTTGTCACAAAGCCCATGATCTGATCCCCCGGGACTGGCGTGCAGCAACGTGCAAGCTTGACCATCACGTCTGCATCGCCCTTTACAAGAACACCGGAGTCACTTCCACCTATGTGCCTGAAAGACTTCGGTGCCTGAGGTAGCTCAAACTCCCCGTCGTGATCTTCCTCGATGCCAACCGGTTGAGTGAGCTTCTCGATAATTGACTGAGCAGAAACTTGACCTTCACCAATTGCTGCAAACAGTGCACTGACATCAGATAGTCGAAGATCGGCAACAATCTTCGCAAGAGACTCGGCAGACATTAGCTGCTGCAGCGGAAGATTCTGCTTTCGCATAGCCTTGGTAAGCGAGTCTTTGCCTTGCTCAATAGCGTCTTCTCGACGCTCCTGAGAGAAATGGTGCTTAATCTTGGCTCTTGCTCTAGGAGAGCGAACAAAATTCAGCCAGTCCTTGCTCGGCGCGGCATCTAAAGACTTGGAAGTGAACACTTCTACTACGTCGCCCGAGTTCAATGTGCTTTCAAGAGGCACTAGCCTTCCGTTTACCTTGGCACCGATAGTTCGGTGACCAACTTCAGTGTGAACGGTATAGGCGAAATCAACTGGTGTTGCTCCAGAGGGAAGACCGATGACCTTACCCTTTGGGGTAAAGACGTAAACCTCCTTGGCGCCGATCTCGAATCTCAGTGCGTCTAGGAATTCACCGGGGTCTTGAGTTTCTGCCTGCCAGTCAGATAGGTGCTTGAGCCAGAGCATGTCGTCTTCAGTAGTGGTTTGAGACGTACCCGACTGCTCCTTGTACTTCCAGTGAGCCGCAACACCAAACTCTGCTCTGTTGTGCATCTCTGTTGTTCTAATTTGAATTTCAACTGCTCGACCAGCAGGTCCGATAACGGTGGTGTGAAGCGACTGATACAAATTGAACTTCGGCATCGCTATATAATCCTTGAACCGACCAGGAACAGGATTCCAGCGTGAGTGAATCGATCCAAGAATCGCATAACAGTCCCGCACTGTAGGAACAAGAACACGAATGCCTACCAAATCATAGATGTCGTCAAATTCACGACCGCGCACCACCATCTTTTGATAAATGCTGTAGTACTGCTTGGGACGGCCCGCTACTTTGCCTTTGATTTTCGAATCTTTTAGGTCTTCTTCAATTGAGCTAATGACCGAATCGATGTACTCCTCGCGCTTTGGAGTTCGTTGAGTAACTAGGTTCACAATCTCTTCATAAACCTTTGGATACAGGACTCCAAAAGATAGGTCCTCAAGCTCTAGCTTGATGGTGCTGATACCAAGCCTGTGCGCAAGCGGTGCATAGATTTCCAGAGTCTCTTGCGCCTTGCGTCTTGCACTTTCTTCAGGGACAAACTTCCATGTACGAGCGTTGTGAAGTCGGTCCGCCAACTTGATTACTAATACGCGAATGTCCTTGGACATCGCAACGACCATCTTGCGAACAGTCTCAGCCTGAGTGTTATCGCCGAACTTTAGCTTGTCTAGCTTGGTGACGCCATCTACGAGCATTGCTACTTCGTCACCAAAATCACGCCTGACGAAATCGAGGGTGTACTCAGTGTCCTCAACTGTGTCATGCAAAAGCGCTGCTGCAATAGTTGTGGCGCCAATACCCAGATCGGCAAGAATCTGAGCCACAGCAAGCGGATGTGTGATGTAGGGCTCGCCTGATTTTCGAAGCTGGGTGGCGTGGGCCCTTTCGGCCGCAACAAAGGCTTTCTCAATTACAGAAACGTCAGCCTTGGGGTGATTGCCCTTAACGGACCGAATTACAGCCTGCAGTTCAGAGTTATAGGCACCCGGTTTGGCAAATATTCTCGGGAGTCTCGAGCGCAAGGAGTTTGAGGTGGTGTCGGTCAAGACTTGCCTCCCGTTCGCTCTTTATAGAGCCAGCCTACTGGGCAGTACTTGGGAAAGTTAGGCCTGAACGCGGGCTTTGCTATTGGTGAACTTGGCATCGTTTTCACGAAGGTGCGCATAAAGCGGTCCAGCGAGGAAAACTGATGAGTAAGTACCGACAATAACCCCAACAAAGAGTGCAAGGGAGATGTCCCTCAGGGTTCCAGTTCCCAGTACCACTGCACCGATTAGAAGAATGGATGCGATAGGTAGGGCTGAGACGATACTGGTGTTCACCGAGCGAACAATCGTCTGGTTGATAGCCAAATTCACCTGGGAAGAGAAAGTCGTGGTTTCGGAGAACTCAACATCAAGAGTGTTTTCCCTGATCTTGTCGAAGATCACAACGGTGTCGTAGAGCGAGTAGCCCAAAATTGTAAGGAAACCGATGACCGCCGCAGGCGTAATCTCAAAGCCTGACAGGGCATAAATTCCAAGCGTGAAGATCATGTCGTGGGCCAACGCAACCAGAGCCGCAATAGACATTTTGATGGTTCTAAAGTACAAAGCCATAAACAGAGACACCAACAGAAGGAAAACTACCAGTCCAAGGATGGCTTTCTCCGTGACATCTGCTCCCCAGTTAGCTCCAATAAAGGAGGATGTCACTGCAGAGGATTCGACCTGATATGCACCCGCAAGTGCGATTCTCATTTCCTCGCTGGTCACATCGTCCAACTGCTCGGTTTGCACCCGCACTGCATCCAAACCAACCGTTGTGACTAGTGGCTCAATCCCTGGTTCGACGCTCTGAACTGCATCGCGAGCTAGCTGCTGGGAAAGATTCGAAACGCCGTCGATGCGAAACTCGCTACCGCCACGGAATTCAATACCAAAGTTGAAGCCACCCTTTAGCACTGGAGCCAAAATCGAGAATAGGACCACAACTACTGCGATTAGGTACCAAAGCTTGCGTCGACCGACAAAATCAAATGACACCTTGCCGGTGTATAGGTCATTTCCTAAATCTTTAAGTTTTGACATTACTTGTCACCCTTTTTCTCTGCTTCGGCTATTGCTGCCATCGCTTTTCGTTCGGCAATTGTCTGTCGTCTTTCGGCCTCACCCGAAGATTTTTCAATCTTGCCGGCCGCTAGGGTATCCGCTTTCCTGAATTGACCGCGACCCACATAACCCGAAGCTTTTAGTTGCTTGGAGTCAAATCCTGACCATGGGTGACCTGAGGAGAAGAACTTAGCTCTGGCCAGAAGGCGAAGGAATGGGTAGGTAAACAAGGCAACCACGATTAGGTTCACCAAAGTAGTTAGACCCAATGTGAAAGCAAAACCTCGAACGTTTCCAACTGTGAGCAAGAACAAGCTCACGGCAGCTGTGAAGCTAACGGTGTTGGAGGCAATAATCGTTCGAATACCGCGTTTCCAGCCATTCTCGACTGCAGTCTCTAGTGAACGACCCTCTCGAATCTCGTCGCGAACACGTTCGAAGAAAACGATAAACGAGTCCACAGTGACTCCAATGGACACGATTAATCCGGTCACACCTGCCAGCGAGAGTCTGTAACCCTGGCGCCACGATAGAAACGCAATTATGAGATAGACCAGGATACCTGCAACGATCAGCGAGCCCAGCGTAATTACAGCCAAACCTCGATACTGGAAGACAGAATAGGCCAACACTAGAACCAAACCAATAAGTGCAGCCAGAACACCGTTTTGAAGTTGTTCAGATCCAAGTGAAGCGGAAATGTTCTCTTGGCTCTCTACTTCGAATCCGATGGGTAGAGATCCATACTTCAATTGATCAGCCAAAACCTTGGATGAATCGCGATCGAAGTTTCCGGTGATCTGAGCCGAGCCGCCAGTAATAACTGCCTGTGTAGCAGGAGCGGTGATTACAAAACCGTCAAGGGTAATTGCAAACTGGTTTCTCGGAGCCGCAAGTGGGAAAAGTCTTTGAGTCACATCAGCAAAAGCCTGTGTTCCTGCGGCATCAAAATCAAGGTTGACAGCCCAAGTGTTTGTTGAAGCACCGGTCTGGCTTTGAACGGTTCCATTCGAGGCGTCTGCGATGTTTGCGCCCTCAACTTCAACTGGTCCAAGAATGAACTTCTGAGTTCCAGTCACGTCACATGTAATCAGCGGAACTGTTGGATCATCTACCTGACCTGGTTCGCGGAATGGGGTCGCGCAATCCAGAGCGTCAAACTCAGCTTGAAGTTCTGGAGACACCCAGTTCAGATCGCTAGGGTCAGTTGGGGTTGCATTAGGAACGCTTGGCGCTTGCTCTTCCGGAGCTGGCTCTTCAGCGGGCGCTTCCCCATCGGTGGTGGTTCCCTCGGCAGCTGGATCTGTGCCATCGACGCTTGATGATGGAGCGCCAACGCTTGTGACAAGAACAGCGCGGAATTCAAGCTTCGCGGAAGCCTTAATCAATGCAAGTGTGTTCTCGTCTGGCACACCAGGAATCGACACGACGATGTTTCTATCTCCCTGGGTAACTACTTGAGACTCACTAACACCACTGGCGTCTACGCGCTGTCGGATGATCGAAACTGCCTGATCTAGTTGCTCTGGAGTCACAGCCTGGCCATCAAGAAGCAAAGGCGAGAGGATAACCTGCGTTCCACCCTGAAGATCTAGAGCAAGTTTGGGTGTGAAGCTGGCGTTCTCATCAGAAAGAGAACCCACTGCGATTAGGCCTGTTAGACCA
>WLHO01000063.1 GCA_009702645.1 Actinomycetota bacterium
CTGCCCTCATTTTGGTCTGACCAGTACGACATGCACATCCTGGCCTTCGGTATGACATACCTTGCCGACAGATCTGAGTTGGTTGCCGGTGAGCTATCTGGTGAGTGCGTTCTTGAATACTTCAGAGACGACAAACTAGTTGGGGTTTGCGGGATTGGCATGCGGCCAACCATCCAAAGCTACCGAACCAAATTCTCGCTAGCTTGAAACACCCTTGATCATTGGCGTGTGAAAGGTTTTTCCAAACACTTTCTGTGATGCACCAACACGGTCAAGGTAAGGAGTGATTCCACCAAGGTGGAATGGCCATCCAGCACCCATGATCATGCAAAGATCAATATCTTCCGCTGATGCAACAACACCTTCATCGAGCATGAGTTTGATTTCCTTTGCAAGGCCTTCAACCAGCTGCTCAAAGACTTGGTCTTTGGTCCGCTTTCTAGTTCCACCAGCAACAATCTTGATTGCCTCTGGGTCATATCCTGTTGGGTTGCCCTTGGAGTCTTTAGTGCGGATCTTGCCGTACTTGGCTAGCTTGTGCAGGGATTCGGTCTTGTAGAACCGCTCTGAAGAGAATCCATACATCGAATCCAGAACGTGGGCTCCAACCTGCAGGCCCACCAGCTCCAGTAGATCAAACGGGTTCATTGGAAGGCCCAGAGGTGCAATAGCGTCCGCTACCTCTTCGAATGGAATGCCTTCGTCAACTGCGCGCATGGCTTCGCCAAGTAGGTAGCCAAGAAGTCGGTTAACAACAAAGCCTGTGCTATCCGATGTGATTACGGCGGTCTTTTTCAGATCCTTTGCAACCTTCATAGCGGTTGCGATAGAAACATCGTTGGACTTAGGGGCTTTGACTACTTCTAGAAGTGGCATAACCGCTACCGGGTTGAAAAAGTGAAAACCAACCATGCGCTCAGGGTGCTTTAGCACCTTGGCGATTTCATCAACCGACAAAGAAGAAGTGTTGGTAGCAAGAACGCAGTCCTCACGAACTACAGCCTCAACGCGGGTGAAAACATCCTGCTTGATCTTCATTTCCTCGAAGACAGCTTCAATAACCCAGTCGCAGGTTGCAAAGTCAGCAAGGTCTAGCGTTCCGGAAAGATTCGCACTGTATCGATTGCGATCATCAGTAGATAATCTTCCCTTCTCAACTAACTTGTCGAGTTCTGCTCGAACGTAAGCCAGGCCTTTGTCCACTCGCTCCTGAGAGACATCGGTGATGATTACTGGAACAGAAAGTCTGCGAAGAAATAAAAGTGCAAACTGGCTGGCCATAAGGCCCGCTCCAACGATTCCAACTTTTTGAACCTTGATTGCAAGTTTTGGATCTGGTGCACCCTGAGGATTCTTGGCGTGCTTTTGAACCAAGTTGAACGCATACATACTCGCGCGGAACTGATCAGAAGAAATCAACTTTTCTAGTTCTTCGTCTTCGCGCTTGAAACCTGCTTCTTTCGAACCGAACTTTGCTTTGTCAATCAGATCAAGGGCTGCATAAGGAGCCAGAGGAACAGTTCCAATCTTTTGCTTCAGCATCTTTCTTGCGATGCCAACAGCCGGTGACCACATCACCAAACGTTCAACTATGCCGGGCTTATTTTTTCTAACTGGCTTGTATCCGCCAAGAACTTTGTCGGCCCAAGCAACAGAGTCTTCAATAAAGCGCTGTGGTTCGAAGATGGCATCTGCGATACCGAGCTTGTAAGTTTCCTCCGGGCTAAGCATCCGATTTTGCTTCAAGGGGTTTTCAATAATCACCTTGAGGGAGTTTCGAATGCCAATCAGGTTCGGAAGCAAATACGCTCCTCCCCAACCAGGTAGTAGTCCTAGGAATACCTCTGGAAGTGCAATGGCTGGTGCTGCACGATTGACTGTTCGGTAATTGGCGTTTAGTGCAATCTCTAATCCGCCACCAAGAGCAAGACCGTTGATAAAGACAAAAGTTGGAACTGGAAAGTTTCCTAATTTGCCAAGAGCAAAGTGTCCAAGCTCAACAAATAATCTTCCGGCTCTGGAGGATGCAAGATTTCCTGCTTTGGACAGGTCTGCACCTGCTGCAAGAAAATAGGGCTTGCCGGTTACGGCTAGTCCTTGAATTTCCCCTGCCTTGGCACGAACCTCGAGCGCTTCAACTGTTTCGGAGAACTCTTTCAAAGTGAGCGGTCCAAGAGTTGATGGTCTGGTGTGATCTTTTCCGTTGTCGAGAGTGATCAGTGCCAGGGTCTTACCTGATTTGAGTTTTACATCCTGCACATAAGAATGTGTGATGACCTCATCTTGGTTTGCCCAGAGTTCCTCGAAGTAATCGAGTTTCATTAGCTCTTCTTTCCGTCGAAGAACTCGTTCTCCCAGATAACAGTTCCACCCATGCCTAATCCGATACACATCGTGGTGATGCCGTAACGAACATCGGGGCGCATCTCGAACTGACGAGAAAGCTGGTTCATCAAGCGAACTCCTGAGGAGGCTAGTGGGTGACCAAATGCAATCGCTCCACCCCAGGCGTTCACACGTGCATCGTCATCAGCAATCTTGAAGTGCTCAAGGAATGAAAGAACTTGAACAGCGAACGCTTCGTTGATCTCGAACAGTCCAATGTCGGAAATTGATAGCCCGGCTTTTTTCAAAGCCTTCTCGGTTGAAGGAATTGGACCGATGCCCATGATCTCTGGCTCAACGCCAGCAAAGGCAAAACCAACCATGCGCATGCGTGGTTTCAGCCCATGCTGCTTTACTGCCGCATCTCCTGCAAGAAGTGAAACAGTTGCACCATCTGTCAACGGAGATGCGTTTCCTGCGGTGACCTTCCCGTTTGCTCTAAACGGAGTCTTTAGATCCTTCATGCCTTCAACTGTTGAGTCAGGTCTAAGCAGTTCATCGCGATCAACAACTCGAACACCTTCTGGTGTTGTTGCTGAAATAGTCACAAGGTCTTTTTGGATATATCCCTTTTCGTAAGCTGCAGCTGCCCTCTGCTGGCTTCTAACTGCAAAGGCATCTGCTCGATCTTTGGTTAGAACTGGGAAGCGGTCGTGAATCTTCTCTGCGGTGTTTCCCATGTTCAGCGCCTCTGGGTTTACCAGTTTCTCGGCTAGGAACCTTGGGTTTGGATCTGCGCCTTCACCCATCGGGTGTCGGCCCATGTGCTCAACGCCTCCGGCAAGAACCACGTCGTAGGAACCAACGCCGATTGCAGATCCAGTCATGGTCACAGCAGTCATTGCTCCGGCACACATCCGGTCAATGGCAAATCCTGGAACAGATAGTGGAAGACCAGAAAGTAGTGCTGATGTTCTACCAATGGTTAGACCCTGGTCACCGGTTTGAGTTGTTGCGGCAATTGCAACATCGTCGATGGCTTCTTTAGGAAGGTTTGGGTGGCGATCAAGAAGACCAATGATGGATTTGACCATCAGGTCATCTGCGCGGGTGTTCCAGTAGACGCCCTTTTCTCCTGCTTTTCCAAAAGGAGTGCGAACTCCGTCAACAAAGTATGTGTTTTGCATTTTAGGCGTTCGCTTTCTTTAGGGTTTCACGGCGTCTGGTTTCTGAACCAAAAGCCAAATCGGATCTGATCAATCCTTCGGATAAACCGAAGGCGTCAACTAGATCTAACGCGTGAGGCTTTAGTCTGCCAAGCAATCTTCCATCGATGTAGTCGGTAATGGCTTCTGCTCGCTGAGAGGTTAGGCGACCGTTCATTAGGTACCAAGCTAGGTTTTCTTCCAGCAGCGTGAAGCCAAATAGATCACGCAGCCAAGTCATAACCTTTAGAGTTTCTGGGTTGTTGATCTTCTTGAGGGCTGAAGTAAATGCCTCCCACTGAATCAACTCACCGTGAGCCTTCGCAGCAAGAATCAAATCGTTCTGGTGACGGTTGAATACTCGCTCAGTTTCAACTGGATCCTTCTTGCCGGAGTGACGAAGCTCATTGGCAAGACGCGCGATCATGGTGTGGACGCGGTCGGTTAGCAGCTGGTGCTGGTGCTCCTCGTCACGAACAAATCCAATTGATCTAGCAGTTGAACCAAAGTCAGTGAATTTTTGAGCAAGACCGCGAAGTCCTCCGCGGTTGAAAGCTACCTCTCCAACTTGCTCAACAACATACTGAGCCAGTGTTCCAAAATCAGGAGAGGCGAATGCCTTCGAGTAATCAGAAAGCAATCTCTTGGCAACTAGTTGAAGTAGAACGTTATTGTCTCCCTCGAAAGTTGCGTAGACATCTAGATCGGCACGAAGTCCAGTCATGCGGTGTTCAGCCATGAAGCCTTGACCTCCGCAAGCTTCGCGACAGGTCTGAATAATCTCCAGTGCGTTCCAGGTTGAAAGTGCTTTAGATGCTGCAGCAACTGTTTCTAGGTCGGCGCGAGTTGATTCGGTGTCATTTCTTCCGCTGAACACCTCATCAAACTGCTCGAGAAGTTCTAGATGTGCAAATGCTTGCGCATAAGTTCTGGCGAGCGCTGGAAGCAATCTTCTCTGGTGACGGCCGTAGTCCATCAGGATGTGTTCTTGACCATCGTGGGAAGGGAACTGACGACGCTCATTCGCATAGCGAATGGCGATTGTCAGTGCAACCTTTTGTGCATTGGTCACTCCACCGGTGATTGAAACTCTTCCCTGGACCAGTGTTCCAAGCATGGTGAAGAATCTTCTTCCCTTGGATTCAATCGGAGATGTGTAGTCGCCGGCTTCGTCAAC
>WLHO01000064.1 GCA_009702645.1 Actinomycetota bacterium
ACCAATCTCGGTTGGTAGTGAGGTTCCGTCGGCAAGCTGGGTCTTGGCTACATAACTTAGGAATGGTTGATCGTCATGGCTGAATTCAATTGTCTGATTGAACTCCTGCTCAATCTTTGAAGTTTTGGTTTGGTAGGAGATGAGACCCGAACCGGACCACTTACCTACTAGGAATGCAAATGGAGTTAGTTCCAGCGGCAGACCCTCTGGTAAAACGAACAACTATTTCTGACCCTTGAAAAGTCGGTACAAAACCAGAGCTGAAATGGAACCGATGGCAAGCGATGCCAGAACCAATAGGCCGGTGAAGAAAATTTCTAGTGCAAGCATGTCTCAAGTCTAACTGGCTAGAAACACATAGGCGGTGGCAACTGCCAGGATCAGGTAGCTGCCGCCGCCAACGTAAACGAGCTTTCTGACGATGCCTTCTGGCTGGGCTCTAAACAAGTGGTAAAGCGATACCAGCGCCACCGAACCCGCAAGGATTGTCCCAAACCAAGCCGGTGCGGTCGACTGGCTCTGGCTGACAATTGCCCAGATTGCCAATGCGGCAACAATCACCCAGATGCTGATTATCTGACCCCAGTGCTTACTCATATCTCAATCATGCCTTAGCCGCTCTCAGCTATGGCTAAACTTGGCACAAAGATTTGGAGATAGCATGGCGCAGCTTCTGGTTCTTACGGCTTCGGCCGAATCAGAAGTTCTTCCTGCCCTAGGACTGCTCAGCCACAGAGTCCGCTACATCGCCGCTGAGCCGGCTAGTTTAGTTAATGCCCCAGGTCACGACCTAGTTTTCCTCGACGCAAGAAAAGACCTTGCCTCATCCAAGGCAATGGCAAAACTTCTCAACGCGACTGGTTTATCTGCACCTCTTATTGTGATTGTCTCCGAAGGTGGGTTGGCGGCTCTAAATTCCGAATGGGGTGCCGATGACATCATTCTTGATTCGGCTGGACCTGCCGAAATCGAAACTCGAGTAAAGCTTGCAATAAGTAGATCGAAGGAAGTCGGCCAGAACGACACCATCAACGCTTCTGGTGTAGTAATTGACGAAGCAAGCTACTCCGCAAAGATTCACGGTAGACCGCTCGATCTAACGTATAAAGAGTTCGAACTATTGAAGTTTTTAGCGCAGCACCCGGGGAGAGTTTTCTCAAGAGATCAGCTGCTGAGTGAAGTTTGGGGCTACGACTACTTCGGTGGAACAAGAACTGTGGATGTCCACATTCGTAGACTACGGGCCAAACTAGGTGACCTAGAGGCTCTGATTGGGACCGTCAGAAACGTCGGATACCGCTTCAATCCAAGCGATTCAGAGCTAGCAAGCCTGTAGTTCAATAAAAGTTAACCGCCCGGACGCCAAGGCGTGTCAATATTGAGCCTATGTCCGAAGAAACCATGGCAATCACCCTTCCCGTATCGCGGGATGGGTTATCTGCCGACCGTTTCTTAGATAGGGAACTAAGCTGGCTGGCTTTCAACCGAAGGGTTTTGGAGCTGGCGCAAGATCCAAAGATGCACCTGCTTGAAAGAGTCAACTTCCTAAGTATTTTTTCCTCGAACTTAGATGAATTCTTCATGGTTCGAGTTGCCGGACTAAAAAGACGCCTTGCAACCGGCCTTGCTGTAAAAAGCCCATCGGGGCTATCCCCCAAAGAAGTCCTCACAAAGATTTCTGAGGAAGCACATGAGCTTCAACTGGCTCACGCCAAATTGTTTCTTGAGGTAATCGAACCAGAGCTAGAAAAACACGGCATCAACTTGGTGCGATGGAATGAACTGCGCGATGACGAGAAGTTATCTCTTCAGGACTACTTCCAGTCACACATCTTCCCGGTACTGACACCACTTGCCGTTGACCCTGCGCACCCATTCCCATATATCTCTGGCCTGTCTTTGAACCTGGCAGTTGTACTTCAAAACCCAGGCACCGAAAAAGAGCACTTTGCGCGCGTGAAAGTGCCGCCGCTACTTCCACGATTTGTCTTGATTCCTAACCCGGATAAAAACGAAGGGGTTCGCTACGTTCCCCTGGAAGATATCATCGGGGAATTTTTGGGGCTACTTTTTCCTGGAATGACAGTGCTTCAGTATCACAACTTCCGAGTCACTAGAAATGAAGACCTCGAAGTTGATGAGGACGAAGGCGAGAACTTGCTTCTTGCTCTTGAAAAAGAATTGCTGCGAAGAAGGTTTGGTCCTCCGGTTCGACTTGAGGTTGCAGATGACATGAACCCTCAAGTTCTCGAACTGCTGATTCGAGAACTTGATATCTCCACTCAGGATGTTTACACCTTGCCTTCACCGCTTGATCTAACTGGATTAAGTGACATTGGTGGATTGCCAAGGCCTGAGCTTCGCTTCCCTCCGCACCCGGTACTTACAAACAAATACCTTCTTCCGCGCGATGAAGAACCAATTGATATTTTCAGCGTGCTTAAGAAGCGCGAAGTACTGGTTCACCACCCATACGAGTCCTTCTCCACTAGCGTTCAAGAATTTCTCGAGCAGGCCGCAGAAGATCCGCAGGTCTTGGCAATCAAGCAAACTCTTTACCGAACCTCTGGAGATTCGCCAATTGTTGACGCCTTGATTCAAGCAGCCCAAGCTGGCAAGCAAGTTTTGGCCCTGGTGGAAATCAAGGCGAGATTCGACGAACAAAACAACATCACCTGGGCAAGAAAGCTTGAGCAAGCTGGTGTGCATGTGGTCTATGGAATTGTTGGGCTAAAGACCCATTGCAAACTTGCTCTTGTTATTCGTCAAGAAGCAGGATCCCTGGTTCGCTACTGCCACATCGGCACTGGAAACTACAACCCGAAGACCGCCAGGTATTACGAAGACTACGGATTACTTACCTCTAGAGAATCTGTCGGTGAGGACCTAACCAAGCTTTTCAACCATCTCTCCGGTTACGCACCAGAGGCTACATTCAAGTCGCTATTGGTTTCACCTGTTGGCGTTAGAGAAGGTTTGACCGATCTGATTGAGCAAGAAATTCAGCTGCACAAAGCTGGCAAGAAAGCTCGAATCAGCCTGAAGGTAAATGCTCTAGTAGATGAAGAAATCATTGATTCTCTCTACCGTGCATCCAACGCCGGAGTGCCAGTAGATATCGTGGTTCGCGGAATGTGTGCTCTAAAGCCAGGAGTGCCAGGACTATCAGAAACTATTCGAGTTCGATCAATCCTTGGCCGCTACCTAGAGCACAGCAGAATCTTTAGCTTCCTTGGTGGCGGAGACCCGAAGGTGTACCTGGGTTCAGCTGACATGATGCATCGAAACCTAGACCGCCGAGTGGAAGTTCTAGTTCGACTAAGCGAGCCAGATCACGTAAACAGCATCACTGAAATGTTTGAGCTTGCAATGAGCGAGCAAGTTGCCTCTTGGGCTCTAGAGCCAACTGGCAACTGGCGCAGAACGCAATTCGATTCAGAAGGCAATGCCCTGAGAGATTTCCAAGACACCATGATGCTTTCCATTTCAGAACCAAGAAATAAATAGTAGTTATGGAGATATTTGCCGCTGGAGCGGTCTGCTGGCGAGAAGTCGGCAAAGACCTGTTGGTGGCAATCATCCATCGCGGGCGTTATCAAGATTGGACATTTCCCAAAGGCAAAGTCGATCCAGGCGAGACTCTTGCCGAAGCTGCGGTTCGGGAAGTTAAGGAAGAAACCGGTCTGAAGGTAAAACTTGGCGTTCCTCTATCGACAGTTTCTTACCCAATTGATAAGTCAAAAACAAAAACTGTCCACTACTGGGCAACCAAGGTTTCCGATAAAGCACTGGCTAAGTCAAAGTTCAAGCCCGACGAAGAAGTTTCTGAGGTTGTCTGGGTGAAAGCTGTCGAGGCATTTGCCAAACTCAGCTATCAGCACGATCGAGATTTGCTACAAGAGGTACTGGATCTTCGAGCCAACGGAATGCTCAAAACTAAACCGCTAATCATCATTCGTCACGCTCACGCCACACCAAGAGCTGACTACGTCGGTGAAGATGGCAAGCGCCCGCTTCTTCCAGAAGGCAAGAAACAAGCCAAGGAACTGGTTCGACTACTAAGTGCTTACGGTCCCAAGCGCGTGTTCACAAGCCCCTGGAAGCGATGCAAGGACACCATCACTCCTTACGCGAAGGCACACCGCTACAAGATCATTGATCGCGGGGAGCTTTCTGAAATGGGCAATGCCAAAGGCCCAGCTCGAACAGCCAAAGTGGCCAAGAAGCTTTTTGCAGATGCTCGCTCATCGGTACTTTGTACGCATCGCCCAACCTTGCCAACAATCACCCAAGTACTTGCCGGCTACGCGGAGCCAAAGCTAGCGAAGCTAATTCTTGAAGCAAAAGCCTTAAAGCCTGGGGACTTTATCGTGTTGCACCTAACCACCGCGGGAAAGAAACCGCGACTAGTTGCCGTCGAGCAGCAGAGCTTGGAAGAGCGTCTCTAGTAAGGCAAGTTTTTAGACCCACGGGTAAATGTAGGGTTAGTACATGATCGAAACCGTAAGCCACGACCTTCCAACCCTAACTGGGCGCGATGGCAAACCTGCCAAATGCTTAGTCACTGGTGCCACCGGCTACATCGGAGGCAGGCTTATCAGAGAACTTCTGGCCCACGGATATCGAGTGCGGGTTTTGGCTCGCAAGCCAGAAAGACTAAAGGACCA
>WLHO01000065.1 GCA_009702645.1 Actinomycetota bacterium
AGGCAATCCTGGATCAGATTGAAGGCCGAACGAACCTAGTTGCATCTACTTTCGACAAGATATGTGAGCTTCTGATTGAGCTTGAGTACCTAGATTCTTCGGATCAAGATTTGATTGTCACTGATTCAGGCAGGATGCTTGCGCGTATTTACGGTGAACGTGACCTTTTGGTCGCGGAAGCTTTACGCCTAAAGATTTGGGACAATTTGGACGCCCCGTCTCTTGCGGCTATGGCGGCAGCCTTAGTCTATGAACCGCGTAGGGATGACGAGAACTTCGAGCCGCGCGCGGTGAAAGGAAACTTCCAGGAAAGTTTCACAAAGACTCAGCAACTCTGGGATGAGCTAGAAGGTCTTTCAAAAAAGTACAAACTACCTCGCTCCTCAAGGTTAGAAATGGATTTGAGCTACCCAATTCACCGGTGGGCGACCGGGGCAAAACTCGATCTTGTTCTCGAATCGGCTGATTTGCTTCCTGGGGATTTCATCAGATGGTGCAAACAGATAATTGATCTCTTGGAGCAGTTGGCAAAAGCTAGCGAGGGGCCAATCAGCGCAAAAGCTAGAGACGCTGTCGACCTAGTAAAGCGCGGCATCGTGGCCTACTCCTACTATGCATAGGCTAGATACATGAGTAACAAGCACAAAATTGGTTTTTCGCTATGGCGACTACCAGTTGGGATCCTTGGGGGATTTGTTTCTTCGTTGGCAATGCCTCGAGAGAACATATGGCCATTGATTTTTGTATCGGTGGCCTTGATTCTGGTTTCGATTCGCGGACTTAGGTTCTTGCCCGCAGCCTTGGTTGGATTTGCCTCCGGTTTCGTTTTCTACATGAGCCAAATTGAGTGGATAAGTCTTTACTTGGGTCCAGTTCCTTGGATTGCCCTGTCAGTAGTTGAGGCCCTAATTTTTGGTCTCGGTGCGGCAGTAATTGCATCGGTTTGGTCTTTCCTAAATCACTCGCTCACCGGCAGGCTTGCATCATTTTGGATTGCTCTTGCCATCGCAACTATTTGGACTGCGCGTGAATGGGTCGCAATCAATCTTCCCTACGGAGGATTTCCGTGGTCTCGAGTTGCGCAGGCGCTATCGGATAGCTTTCTTTCCTCCCTGGTCTACTTTGTTGGAATCTCGGGCCTGACTTTTGTATCGGTGTTTATCACGGTGGCTCTGCTGCAAGCTATCGAATCAGGTGTACCTGGTTTGCGCAAACACCTTGTCCCGCTAGGTGCAACGGCTGGAGTAATAGTGTTGGCAGCAGCCTTTGTGGTTCCAGTTAATGCTGAATCAGGTGAGCTGACCGTTGCGGCCGTACAGGGAAATGCCAATGCTGGGCTATTTGCAAATGCCGAACGAGGCACTTTTTTGAAGAACCACTTAGACGCAACTGAGCTACTAGATTCACACCCGCTTAAGGATTCGATTGACTTTATTGTGTGGCCCGAGAATGCCTCGGATTTGAATCCTCAGGCAAACGATCTAGCAAAGCTACAGGTCGACTCTGTGGTCGAGAAGTACCAGGTGCCATTGATCTTTGGAGCAATCACTGAGTCGGGCGAGGAAATCTTCAATAGTTCGCTGTACTACGCACCAGGCCAAGGTCAAATTGATCAGTACGACAAAAAACGTCCTGTGCCCTTCGCTGAGTATGTCCCAGATCGGGATTTTTGGTACCAGCTAGCACCGGACCTAATTGGTTTAGTCACTCGTGGCTACGCATTTGGTACACGGGATGGAATCTTTGAGTTTGAAGGAAGCAACTTAGGTGTGCTGATCTGCTTTGAGATTGCAATCGACGACATTGGTCGGGAGCTTGTTGCCGACGGCGCAGAGATCATCTTGTCCCAAACCAATAACGCTGACTTTGGTAGAAGCGATGAGACCTTCCAGCAAGCAGCTTTGGCAAGGCTACGTGCCATCGAAACAGGGCGCACTGTGGTGAACATCTCAACCGTAGGTGTATCTAAGGTATTTCTTGCAGATGGGTCAATTATCGATCAGCTGCCAATTTTTGAACCTGGCGTTATGGTAAACACTGTTCCGCTTCGAACTTCCATAACCCCAGCCATGGCTATTGGACCAGGATTTGATCTTGCAGTTAACTTCGCGGCCATAGCTTTATTTGTAGGCGGTCTTATTTTCAGAATTAGAGCAAGATCAAGAAGCCGCAGCGCATGAAGTATCTCGTTGTAATACCCACCTACAACGAAGCTAGAACCATTGTCAGAACCATCAGGGAAGTTCTGAGCCTAAAGGCTGATCTTTCGATACTTGTTGTTGATGACTCATCGCCTGATGGCACCCAGGCAATTGTTCAAGATAACTTCGGCTCGGAACCTAGAGTGAATCTTTTGGTGAGAGAAGCTAAGCAGGGGCTTGGAGTTGCTTACCTCGAAGGATTTAGCTGGGCGTTTATCAGGGACTTTGACTTCATCGTGGAGATGGATGCCGATGGTTCCCACCAGGCAGAAGATTTAGTAAAACTCCTAAGCTCTAGCTTGGAAGCAGATTTAGTTATCGGTTCTCGTTGGGTTGCAGGGGGAGCGGTACTAAATTGGCCGAAGATCAGAGAGTTGATTTCCAAGGTTGGAAACCGCTACGCCAAGTTCATGCTCGGGACCAGCATCTTCGACATGACCTCTGGTTTTCGAATCTTTAGATCGGAGTTTTTGCAGCAGTTGGTTTCCGACCCTGTGTCTTCTCACGGCTATTCGTTTCAGGTCGAACTCGCCTATCGAGCATCAAAGCGCGGCAAAGTGCTTGAGATTCCGATTAGTTTTATCGAGCGAGTGGACGGTAAATCAAAAATGACCCTGGCCATTGTGCTTGAGGCACTGACCAAGGTCACCTTCTGGGGACTGAAAAGAATTTTGGGTTAGACGTCCGCTTTTCCAGCTTTTCTTCTTGCCCGAATGTAGCTAATTCTTTCCTTTAGTATTTCCTCAAGTTCTTCCTTGGATCTGCGCTCAAGCAGCATCTCCCAGTGCGATCTGGGTGTCTTCAGGTCATCAATTTCGAGTTTGATCAGCTTGCCATCAGTTAGCAAAGTGGCCTGCGATGGGCAAGATTTACATTGCCAAGTGTTTGGTAGCTCGGCATCCTGAGCAAAAACGAGCTCGCTTAGGTGGCCATTTGGGCATTGATAACTGTGCTTGGTTCTAGGGGAGTAGTTCACTCCCACTTCGGACTCGAGCGATTGCGCTCCCAATCGGATGCCGCGCATTGTCTGTTGGGCCATGACTACTCCTGGTTGCGTTTGGTTGACCAATTAGCCAACATCTGGTGCAACCTGTCGGTCTTGGCATTTCATCCAGAAATTGCCCAGTTAACAGAAATCTCTCAGCTAAAGGACTGAACTGCGAGATCGGCTCGATCGGTCACGATTCCGTGTGCGCCTAGAGAAAAAAGCTCCAGCATGAGCTTTGGATCATTAATTGTCCAGTAATGGATTTCAATACCTGTTGGGAGGATCATTTCTAAAAACCGTGGGTGAGTGAAATCGATGCCATAGCGCTTGATTGGAATCTGCAGGGCATCAATGCCTTGAACCTCATGTGCAAGAGCTTTTTCCATACCACAACGCGCTAACAGGTAGCTTTTGAGAACTTTGGCGCTTCCGGCCGAAGATGCCAGGGGAGTGGTTGTTCTTGCGAGCGCTCGTTTTTTGGATGCCTCACTAAAACTTGAAACCAGGACTCGATTCTGGGCACCACACGAAAGAATCGTTTCGATTCCAACGGTCTCAGCTGCAGATGTTTTGAGATCGAGATTGAATTTTGCTTCCGGAAACCTTGTTAGAGCATCAGCCAAAGTTGGTATCTGACCAGAATGCGGCAACCGTATTTGCTTTAGCTCAGACAAAGTTAGGTCGGCGATAAGAGTTTTTTTCCCGACCAGTCTTTTCAGATCGGTGTCGTGGAATAGAACGGGGATTTTGTCCTTGGTGACTTGAATGTCAGATTCCAAGTAATCGGCCCCAGCGGCAAGAGCTAGTTGAAAAGATTCCAGAGTGTTCTCATCAGCAACCTGCTTATCGCCTGAGTAGGTCAGTCCTCGGTGAGCAAAAATGCGCGGTCTGGTGCCCGGATGGGTGTCTAGATAGGCAGTAGTCTTCATGGGTGCTTCCTGAATCCAACCGTAGCCTTCCTATCCGCCTTGTCGTTCTAATCTTTGGTCTGTTTGTTTATGGGCTAGGGGTAGCGATGACCGTTCATGCCAGCCTTGGAATCGCACCTTGGGATGTGTTCGCGCAGGGGATTTCAATACAAACCGGCTTGAGCTTTGGTGTCTCAACGGTGGTTGTAAGCGCCCTTGTGCTACTGGCATGGATTCCATTGAAGGTAAAGCCAGGGATTGGAACCATCGCCAACGCTGTGCTGATTGGATTGTTTGCCGATTTTTGGCTCTTGGTATTGCCTGATACATCGATCTACTGGCAACGGCTGATCATTTTCTTGCTTGGGGTAGTCATCGTTGCTATTGCCACCGGCTTGTATATCAGTTCAGCCCTGGGATCTGGGCCTAGGGACGGGCTAATGCAGGGGACTGCTAATGCGCTAGATAAGCCCTTCTGGATGGTCAGAACGGCCTACGAAGGCACTGTATTGACCCTTGGAGCCCTAATGGGTGGCCAAGTACGCG
>WLHO01000066.1 GCA_009702645.1 Actinomycetota bacterium
CCAACACCGGTTGCAGCTCCCTGGAATGGTTCGATGTAGCTTGGGTGGTTGTGGCTTTCAACCTTAAAGGTCACAGCCAAGCCTTCACCGATGTCGACTACGCCTGCGTTTTCACCCATGCCAACCAACAGGTGCTGCTTCATCTCAGGGGTGACTTTCTCACCGAACTGACGAAGATAAATCTTCGAAGACTTATAGCTGCAGTGCTCGGACCACATAACCGAATACATCGCAAGCTCTGAGCTGGTTGGACGTCGACCAAGAATTTCCTTGATGCTCTCGTATTCGTCTTCCTTCAAGCCAAGGGCAGCCCAAGGCTGCTCTTTGTCTAGCTCTTTCTTAGCTTGCTTGACGGTATCGATGATCACGCGTTGATCACCGATTTCAATACCGACTGGAAAATCTTTAGACCGTCAACACCGGATCTCATCGCAACGGGGGAGTCCGGACCAAAGCCCGGCTCAACAGCGTGCTCAGGGTGAGGCATAAGGCCAACTACGTTGCCTCGTTCGTTTCTAAGTCCTGCAATGTCGTTCATCGAACCGTTGGGGTTTACTTCGAGGTACCTAAAGGTAACTAGCCCTTCACCCTCGAGCATCTTTAGAGTCTCTTCGGTTGCGATGTAGCCACCCTCGCCATTTTTTAGGGGAATGGTGATTTCATCACCTTTTTGAAAAGCGCTTGTCCAAGCCGAGTCAACGTTCTCAACCCGGAGCTTCTGATCACGGCAGACGAAGTGCTGCTTTTCGTTGCGGATAAGACCACCTGGAAGAAGGTGTGATTCAACAAGAATTTGGAAGCCGTTGCAGATTCCAAGAACCGGAAGTCCCTCTCCTGCTTTTTTAATGATGGTCTTCATAACTGGAGCTTGTGCTGCAATCGCTCCGCAGCGAAGGTAGTCTCCGTAGCTAAAGCCACCTGGCAAAACAACCGCGTCTACCTTCTTTATGGAGTTATCGGCATGCCATAAAGCAACTGGTTCCCCGCCTGCAAGTCGGATGGCCCTTGCCGCGTCGCGGTCATCCAGCGATCCTGGGAAAGTGACGACGCCGATTCTCATCAAAGTTAGTCTTGCTCGATCGAAACTTCGACTACGTCTTCGATGACGCCATTAGAAAGAAAACTCTCGGCAATCTTTTTTGCTTCTTCAAGCTGGGCATCGGTTGGGGTGGTTGCGTAGTGAAGTTCAATTCGCTTACCGATTCGGACCGCGCTGATGGCTTTGTGTCCTGAGCGCTCGAGGGCTCTAGCGACAGCTTTACCCTGAGGATCTAGCAGGTCTTGCTTGGGCATTACCTGAACAATGATTTTCGGCAACTTTGGCCCCCTAAGGCGAGCTAGAAGAACTTGGGAATACCAGCAGTTTACTGGTTTGTAGCCTCAAGCTTTTCGCGCAACTCCGCGTAGCGAGAACTTGTTCGCGAAATAACCTCTTCGCTTAGCTTGGGTGGCTTAGTGCCCGACTCTGGATCCCAGTTTTCAAGAAGCCAGTTGCGCACGATTTGTTTATCAAAGCTTTCGCTTCGATTTCCTGATTCATAAGCAGCCTTATCCCAGTATCTACTCGAATCAGGAGTTAGCACCTCATCGCCCAAAACCATCTGCCCTGTTGCAGGATCAGACCCAAATTCAAACTTGGTATCAGCCAGTATTAACCCCGCCTTATCGGCAGTAGCACTGGCTGATTCAAAAACTGAAAGGGAAAGCGCGCGCAATTGGTTGGCGACATCTTCGCCAACAATTTCGATTGCTTTCTCGAAAGTTATGTTCTCATCGTGCGAACCAAGTTCTGCCTTGAAAGCTGGCGTGAAAATCGGGGTTGGTAGCTTGTCGCCATCTTGCAAACCCGAAGGCAACCTCACACCGCAGATTGCACCGGTAGCCAAATACTCTTTGTATCCAGAACCTGAGATGTATCCGCGTACCACGCACTCAATCGGATACATCGACAACTTCTTCGCAATCGTTGCTCGACCTACAACCTCCTGCGGAATCGGGACCCCATCGGCCAAATGATTTGGAACAGAGAGTTTCTTGAACCAAAAGTTAGTCACGGCAGTTAGGTTTGCACCTTTTCCAGGAATGGCGGGATCGAGGATGTTATCGAAGGCGCTGATGCGATCCGATGCAACAATCAAAATCAAATCAGAAAGATTCGCATCCTCTGATTCGTATAGCTCTCTTACCTTGCCGCTATAAACATGTTTCCAACCAGCAATTGTCTCTGGCAACTTACTCAGCTACCTTTGCTGCGATGTCTTGGCGGTAATGAGAACCTTCCAGCTTGATTCGTGAAATTGCTTTGTATGCGCGCTTTCTGGCCTGCTTGAAACTCTTTCCAACGGCAACAACAGAAAGCACTCGGCCAACTGCTGATGCGTAGCAAACCTCAACGCCTTTGACTCGCTCTGCTTTTTCAATTCCCTTTACTTCTCTTACTGGCGCTTGAGTCGATGGGTAGCCTTCGCTGGCAAGTACGACGGTCACCGCTATCCAGTTGGAGAACTGCGCCTCTGGCGCTGAATCCAAATGTCCGGTAGATGCTTTGTATAGAAGTGTTTCTAGAGATGTGATCAATCGCCCTAGAACAACTTGGGTTTCTGGATCACCAAAGCGTGCGTTGAACTCGATTACCCTGATGCCTCGCTGCGTGACGATAAGTCCGCAATACAACAGTCCAACAAATGGAGCACCGAGTCTTGCAAGTTCTTGGATGGTTGGAAGTGCAACAGTATCTTCAACTTTTTGAATGAAGTCTTCTTCTAACCAAGGAAGCGGGCTGTATGCGCCCATGCCTCCGGTGTTTGGTCCCTGATCAAAATCGAATGCTCTCTTGAAATCTTGCGCAGGTGTAAGTGGCATAACCGAAACACCGTCCGATAGGAAAAACAGACTTACCTCAGGTCCTGAAAGAAACTCTTCGACCAAAATGCCCATGTCGATAAATTGCTTGGCGTGAGCAAGCGCTGCAGCGGAATCGTCAGTGACGATTACACCTTTACCTGCAGCTAATCCATCAGCTTTGATCACATACGGCGCACCAAAGTCCTCCATGGCTTGCTCGACCTCAGCCAGTGTCTTGCACTGCCTAGCCATAGCGGTTGGAACACCAGCTGCGGCCATTACTTCTTTGGCAAAGGATTTACTTCCTTCAAGTTGTGCAGCGAGCTTGCTTGGACCAAACACCGCAATGCCTTGGGAGCGAAGTGCGTCCGATACTCCAGCAACTAGGGGAGCTTCAGGTCCGATGATGGCAAGTTCGATTCCGCGCTCCAAGGCAAACTTGGAAACTTCTAAGGGATCGTTTGGATCAAGATCTGTTTCGCAATTCACTTGCGCTGCAATGCCAACGTTGCCTGGGGCAACAATGATGTCGTTGGAATCGGTTCCGGTTCGAAGTAATGCCTTGACGATGGCGTGCTCTCTGGCGCCTTGACCCAACACCAGAATCTTCATTTTCCTAAGTTTAGTTAGTTGGGCAAAGGGCATTGTTTGTAGTCTTAGGAGCGTGATGCGCCGAAAGATAGCTGGGCCTGATGGCCTTGAGGCCATCTCGGCATACCTAACTGGCAGTGCAGAACAAAGCTCGATAGCAACCGCGGTTAGGTTCTTGCTTGAAGAACTGGGCACCAATCACCCCGGCAATGCGGTTGAGGTTCGAATACCTCCCTATGGGGCGGTGCAATGCATTGAAGGCCCAACCCACACCAGAGGAACCCCAGCCAACGTGGTTGAGATGGATCCAACCAGCTGGCTTGAGCTTGCCTTGGGCAAGCACACCTTCGAAGAACTTGCCGCTTCGGGCAAGCTAACCGCTTCGGGTAGTCGGTCAGATCTGGCCGGATTGTTCCCTATATTTAAGCCATGAGCCAAAAACCCACTGTTTCCTCGGAAGAGGTAAGCATTCGGCGTGCACCTAAATACCTAACCTTTTCACTAACCGGATTTCTTCTAGGTGCAGTTATCGCATTTGTTGCAGGGCTTGGAACAGCAGAGTTTGCAGGATTGCTTGTTGCATTCGGGGCAATCTTTGGCGGCGGCATTGGAATCTTGACAGCACTCTTACTCGATCTTTTCTTTAGGGGTCGTGGCGCAAAGCTTCAAGCCACGAAAATCGTAGAGTGATTCGCGGCGACGGCAGACTAAACCACGATCTTCTTCCAGGAGAAAAAGGTCCGCAGGATCAGTGTGGCGTATTCGGAGTTTGGGCTCCGGGAGAAGAAGTAGCAAAGCTGACTTACTTCGGCCTCTATGCACTTCAGCACCGCGGACAAGAATCCGCAGGTATCGCTACCTCTAATGGGAAAAAGCTTCTGGTCTATAAAGACATGGGTCTTGTCTCCCAAGTCTTTTCTGAATCAGCCTTGGAATCTCTGATTGGTCACGTTGCCATCGGACACACTCGCTATTCAACCACCGGCTCTTCTTCATGGAGAAACGCTCAGCCAACACTTGGTCGAACGGCTTCTGGAACTGTTGCCTTGGGTCACAACGGAAATCTAACCAACACAGCAGAGCTACTAGAGATGCTACGCAGCCAATATCCAGATCAGTCCGATAACGAAATCACTGGCGGCAACACAACAGACACAGCAG
>WLHO01000067.1 GCA_009702645.1 Actinomycetota bacterium
GCACTGACTGCAATTTGCAACCCAACCATCAACGCCTTCAAGAGACTCGGTCCTGACACACTCGCGCCTTACCGCGCGAACTGGGGATTCGATAACCGTTCAGCGATGGTCCGCATTCCACCAGAGCACGGTTCTGGAACCAGGCTCGAAGTTCGAGTTGCGGATGGTGCTGCAAACCCATATTTGATGATCGCTGCAATTTTGGCCGCTGGTCTAGATGGAATCCAAAGCAAGCTAAAGCCATCAGATCCAGTTGAAGGCATGTCCTATGACAATGAATCGGCACCGGTACTTCCGATGAGCTTGGAAGCTGCGCTAGATGCTCTCGAGGCAGACACCGTGCTTCGTGATTTGCTAGCGGGCCCAATTGTTGATGTCTTCCAGATCTTGAAGCGCGATGAAGTAAAGCGCTACAAAGAAGCCGTTTCTGATCCGAACACTCGCGAGACTACCGACTGGGAAGTCAAGGAGTACATGTCTGACTTTTAGACAGTTGGGTTTGACTGATCGTGGATCAGTTCTCCACCTGCAAAGGTGACTCCCAGTTCTCTGTAGTAGCCGCCAAGAATTTTCTTGACCGGAAGAATTGAACCGAGCTCATCCCAGTTTGAATCACCTAGGGTTAGCTCTGCGCTTCCTCCCCAAGTAACACCAATCTCAGCATCTACTCCACCCATGGAAACCAATTGGTCAAGTGAGTTTCCCTTGCCTTGAGTAATTGATGGAACCCAACGGCTGTGAAGCATCTTGTGGCCGTTTACAAAACCGTTTGTTTCAGATGGTTTTTCCAAAGTGACAACTGCTGAAGCCAAGCGGTGATCGTAAGCTGCAACGCTGGCACCGAGTTTTGATCCTGCTGCAAGTTTTGGTGTTGCCTTACCGTGATTGAAAATACGTGTGACTGCGATGTTGCCAAGTTTCTTCGGGTAGCCCTGGAACCAACCGCGCGCAATTGCAAAGTCTTTTGTAACCCAAATGGCAACACATCTTGAGTAAGTGACGCCCTTGAACTTGCACCTAACCACAACGAATGTTTCCAAATACTGAGAGCGAACTGGATCTAACAGTTCTTGCTTGTCCGTGGAACAGGATTGCCAGTCTGCCCAGATGATTGCAACTGCTCCCGGTTCCTCGTCTGCAAGTTCTACTCCCTCAGGAAGAAGAGCTTTAACGTTTGCTGGATCTGTTAGGTACTCGACAGTAAGAAGGGTGCCCGAATAGAACCAGGGCATCTCAGGAATAATCGCGCTTTTACCGCTGGGGGTCTTGGGGGCTAGGAAACCTTTTAGTTCAGTCATGATTGCTATGGTACTGATTCATTCGGAAACAAACGAGACGGTTTTGGACAAAAAGCCTGATTTTTCGCCACGAGAGCATCCCTACTTGACGCGGGGGCAAAATAGGGCCAGATTGGTCTTATCGTTTTGACACAAACGATTCTCCATTCAATGAAGAAGGGAGCCATATTTCATGGCCAAAGAATCATCTACCTCACTGCGCAAAGGCCGTCTAGGCGTAGCGGGAATCGTATTTTTTGTGGTGGCAGCTAGTGCCCCGCTGGTAGGAATGACCGGAGCTGTTCCGGTAGCCATGCTCCTAGGAAACGGAGCAGCAACCCCAGGTGCCTATCTGGCAGTTGGATTGACACTGCTGGTTTTCTCAGTGGGTTATGCAGCAATGAGCCACAAGGTAACTAACGCCGGTGCATTCTTTGCATACGTAGGAAAGGGTCTTGGCGTCAACGCCGGGGTCGGTTCTGCTTACGCATCGATTGTTGGATACGTAACTATCCAGCTGGCAATCTATGGATTCTTCGGTCTGACTATGGCTTTGACCATGGCCCAGTTCGGTGTGGATCTAGCTTGGTGGGTTTGGGCCCTGATCGCGTGGCTACTTGTCACCGGTCTTTCACTGCTAAGCGTTGACATCGGAGCAAAGATTCTTGGTGTTCTGCTTGCAGTTGAATTGCTATCGCTACTTGTTACCGCAGTTGCAATCTTGATCAACGGTGGACCAGAGGGCGCTAACGTGGGCGCATCATTTGACCCAATGTTGGTATTTGCTGGTGGCTTTGCGGGAACTGCTGGAATTGCTTTGGCATTTGCTTTTGCTTCCTTCATCGGATTCGAAGCAACAGCAATCTATGGCGAAGAGTCCAAAAACCCTAAGCGCGATGTCCCTAGAGCTACCTACTGGGCAATTGGAATCATCAGCGGTTTGTTCGCTGTAGTTTCCTTCGCAATGGTTACCGGTATGGGCGCAGGCGCAATTATCGACCAGGTAGTCGAGCGCTCCAGCGGACTAGCCGATCCTTCTGCTGTTTTGTTTAGCTTGGCAGCAGAGTATGTATCACCTGAAATTGTTTTGGTAATGGCACTGCTTGTTGTCACCAGCTTGTTCGCCGGACTATTGGCGTTCCAGAATGCTGCTGCAAGGTACTTCTTTGCTATGGGCCGAGGTGGCGTTATGCCTTCAATGTTGGGTAAGACTAACGCTGCTGGCGCCCCACAAAATGGAGCACTTCTAACCTCAGTAATTGCAGCCGTAGTGATCATTGCATTTGCTGCAGCTGGGTTGGATCCATTCCTGAACCTGTTTAGCTGGATGAGTGGTGTTGCAGTTATCGCTGTGGTGGCAGTTGAGATTTTGGTTTCAATTGCCGTAATCGCTTTCTTCCAGAAAGACGGAAGTGGCAACCTGTGGAACTCAAAGATCGCACCTGGACTATCCATCGTGCTTCTTATCGCAGGGCTTTACATGCTCATGGCTCGCTTTAACTTGCTAGCCGGAACTGCTGCCGATGGAGTCGACCCGTCGCTACCAGAATCCGGTTGGGCATTGAGCGGCCTTGGCTGGTTCCTAGTACTGTCCCCATTCATTGCAATGGTTATTGGTTTCGTGGTTTCCTCCGCCAAGAAGTCAAAGAACTCTGCACTGATCAAGGACTTTGCGTAAGAAAAACTAGAGACAATTAACTGGGGGCCAACGTCGTTTGGCCCCCAGTTAATTCCAGGAAGGATGATTGTGGACAGAGAATTTGACCTTGATGTCACATTTGAGCAACAGGCCGATGAGCAACTAATTGCATCGCTTAGCCCTGAGAAATTGTCTAAACACATCCAAAATCTTCCTCAAGATTTAATTGATGCTGCAACCGGAATCCTTATCGAGCGAAGAACTTACTCAGACGTCTCGCAGTCGCTTGGCATCAGGCAGCAAGAATTAGTTAGAGCCGTTCACCGCGCAAAACTACTTATTAGTGAATCCCAGAACTAAATTGAACAAACCACTAATTGGACTAACCACATACCGGCAGCGAGGCCAGTCTGGTATCTGGGATACCGAGATGGCTTTCATCCCAAGTTTTTACATTGACGCTGTTGAAAGATCTGGTGGAGTAGCGGTTCTTCTTCCACCGCAAAAACTATCTGCCACCGAAGCCTGGGAAACTCTGCAGCGCCTAGATGGACTTGTGGTCACCGGAGGAAGAGATCTGAATCCTGCAAAGTATGGCCAAGACCGCGCCCCCTTGACCGATGAACCAGATTCACTTCGAGATGAAACAGAAGAAACTCTTCTAAAGGCAGCAATTGAAAACAACTTCCCGTTTTTAGGTATCTGCCGCGGCGCCCAACTGCTAAACGTTGTTATGGGTGGAACTTTGATTCAGCACCTGCCGGATGTAATCGGAACTGAGAAGTACCAGATTGAAAAGGGAGTTTTCAATCCAGTGGCCGTTCAGATTGAACCAGGAAACAAACTGTTTGAGATGGTTGGTCCGGAAGTAAACAACGCACTTATGTATCACCACCAGGCAGTTGATGAACTTGGCAAGGATCTGGTCGTCACCGCAAGAACTACCGATGGCGTTATCGAAGGCCTAGAGCTTCCAAATCACCGTTTCGGTGTTGCAGTGCAGTGGCACCCCGAGCAAGACCTAGAAGACTTGAGAATCTTCACCTCATTTATTAAAGCCACCAAGACAGTCTGAGAGAGCCCACAGTGAGCTACACCCTAATAAACCCAACCACCGAAGAATCGATGGAAACAATCGAGCACCTTGATGTTGGGCAAACCGATCAAGCAATCGACAGAGCTGTCAAGGCGCAACAGAAGTGGGAATCACTTTCCCCAGCAGATCGAGCAAAGCTTCTTAGACGCTTTGCAATAGCGGTGGATCAAGACAACGAGAACCTCGCGCAATTGGAGGTTAGAAACTCCGGACACCCCATCGATCAGGCCCGCTACGAGGCAGCCAACGTCCGTGATGTTTTGGAATACTACTCTGGCGCCCCGGAAAGACTTATGGGTAAACAAATCCCAGTAGCCGGCGGTATTGCAGTAACTTTCCACGAACCAATTGGTGTAGTTGGAATGATCACCCCTTGGAACTATCCAATGCCGATTGCCGGTTGGGGATTTGCACCGGCTCTTGCAGCTGGAAACGCAGTGGTACTTAAGCCAGCCGAATGGACACCGCTAACTTCAATGCGTCTTGCAGAACTTGCCCTCGAAGCCGGACTTCCCGAACACTTACTTCAGGTTGTCAATGGCAAAGGCC
>WLHO01000068.1 GCA_009702645.1 Actinomycetota bacterium
GTTAGCGCTAACAGAGCAGGAGTTATCAAATCTTGCCAAGGACCTAATTGAACTTGGCGGACGAAGACTTGATCAAGCAAACCCCTTTGCTGATGTGAGCCTGCCCGGGGGATTGCGAGTCCACGCAGTTTTGAAATCAGCCTGCACAGAATCCACTTTGGTTTCGATACGCCTTCACTCAACCGATCCAAAAAAACTCTCTGCTTTACTTACCGACAGATTTGCAACCGCTGCTCAATTTGAGTTGATTCAAGAAATAGCAACTTCGGGTCAAAGCTTTTTGATTACCGGTGCAACGGGCACGGGTAAGACAACTTTGCTTCGCGCAATGCTTTCAGAAACCGGAGAGAGAGTAATTGCAGTTGAGGATGTCACGGAGCTTTCTGGAAACAATGTGATTTGTCTTCAGACCAAGCCTAAGAACATTGAGGGTGTTGGTGAGATAACCCTTGAAGACCTGGTTCGCCAAGCCCTTCGAATGCGCCCCGATCGGATTTGTATCGGTGAGGTAAGAGGGCCAGAGCTTCTTCCGATGCTTCAGGCCCTAAACACCGGACATCGTGGTTGCACCACACTGCACGCCAACTCCCTAGAGCAAGTGCCTGAGCGACTGCTTTCAATTGCCATGCAGCAAGGCATGGGCGAGCAAACTCTTTCTCGATTAGTTGCATCTGCTTTTGATTGGGTGATCGCGCTTTCCAAGCAAACGGGCAAGCGAAGCGTTTCCGGTATCGGAAAGTTTGAAGTTGTAGATAACAAGCTGCAGGTTGTTTCGCAGCTTCGCAATCGAAAGTTGCAGTTAGCATGAGCGCGAATCTTGCAGTGTTGGAGCTATCGGCTCTGCTTAGATCCGGAGCAACAAATCAGGTCGCAATCAGTGCATTTCAGCAACAGGCGCTAAGTGAGTTTCAAAAAAAGCAGTTTCAATTCATCTGGGACATGGCAAAAGATTCCGGAGGCAATATTGCCTTAGCTCTAGATCGTCTGGCTGAAGTCTTTGAATCACAACACAAGCAATCAAGTGAGCTAAAGATTGCTTTTGCTTCGCCTCGGGCAAGTGCGAACCTGATTTTGCTTCTTCCGATACTCGCCGTTATCTTTGCAGAGTTGCTGGGGCTTCCTACGATCTCTTCAGCCCTTGAAACCTCGCTCGGGGCACTGGCAGTTGGAGTTGGGTTGATCTTGCTGATTGTTGCGAGGGTTGTTTCTTTGCGGATGCTCGAGAAGGCAAAGCCTAGAGAATCTGACCCAGGGGCATTTTTGGATGCGGTGGTAATTGGTTTATCTGCTGGATTATCCCCAAGGGCATCTTCTGCACTTGCCCAAAACAAAGCCGCTTTGAACTTTGGAGAACAAGTTTCGAAAGAGCAGCTTTCGGCACTACAGGATGCGGTGAGTGTTTCTGAGCAATCAGGAATTGCCCTGTCGGGGATTTTGTCGGCTCGGGCAGATGCCTACAGGCACCGACTCTGGAATCAAAGGAGGCAAGCTTTGGCCAAGCTCACAATTTCTCTTCTTTTGCCCCTGGGACTTGCCGCCTTACCGGCGTTTGTTTTTCTGGCGGTAGTCCCGCTTGGAATTGGCCTGTTTAGAGCTGTATAGAAAGGTATAAAAAATGAACTGGAAATCGGATGAGGGAGCAGCAACCGCCGAGTACGCCATTGCCACCATGGCGGCCGTGGGCTTTGCGGGGCTACTGGTAGTGATTATGAGAAGTGACGAGGTCAAGGCAATCTTGTTTGATCTGGTCCGATCGGCACTTAGCCTTGGCGGCAGCTAAGAAGGAGTCGGGCAGTGTCACTGCCGAACTGGTTTTGACCCTGCCTGCAGTTCTATTGATTGTTGGTCTGGCACTTGGTGCGATGAGTATTCAGCTGCAGCGCATGGAGTTAGTTTCTGCTGCATCAACAATTGCTAGAGCGATTGCAAGAGACGAACCAATTGAGATTGTTGATGAACTTGTTTCCAATCTTGGCGAGCAAGTTGGCTTCGAAATTCAAGAAGAGTTGGGTGTTGTGTGCGTGATATTGCGCAGTGAAATTGGAATTTTGAGCATTGATTTGACTGGTTTGGAATTGATTGAGTCGCAGTGCGCAAAAGCCCAAGGTCAATAAAAAATGATGCTGGAGCTGGAACAATTCTGGCTTTTAGCGTCCTAATTTTGATTCTCGGAATATTTTCAGCTGGAAGTTTCTTTTCCTTGCATTTACTAGCAAATACAAGGCTTCAAGCCACTACAGAAGCCATTGCACTGGCTGCAACCGACGCACTTCGAGGTGTATCTTCCGGTTATCCGTGTATTGTGGCAAAAGATATCGCCACCAATAGCCAGCTGGTTTTGGAACGATGTCGTATTGTCGGTTTCGAGGTCTTTATCGAGACCAGCTTTGAGTCTTGGGGGCTAGTGCATAAAGCACGAGCTCGAGCAGGACCCTGAAGTGAACGTAATAGGAGATGTATGCCAGGCAACAAGTTAGTAATCGTCGAGTCGCCAGCTAAGGCGAAGACAATTGCTAAGTATCTAGGTGATGACTACACAGTCATGGCCTCGATCGGGCACATCCGCGACCTTATTGACCCAAAGAACTTGCCGCCTGAGGAAAAGAAGAAAAAGGGCTCGCTAGCCAAGTTCTCAATCGACATCGAAAATGACTTTGAGCCTTACTACGCCATTTCGGCCGGTAAATCCAAGACCGTTTCAGAGCTGAAAAAGGCCCTTGGCGAAGCCGACGAGCTTTACCTCGCAACTGATGAGGACCGCGAGGGGGAGGCCATCGCCTGGCACCTACTTCAGGTGCTAAAGCCTAAGGTTCCGGTCAAGCGAATGGTGTTCCATGAAATTACAAAAACTGCCATCCAGGAAGCTTTGGGTAAAACCCGAGATGTTGACCAGAACCTAGTTCAGGCTCAAGAAACCAGACGAGTAGTTGACCGCCTATACGGCTACGAAGTCTCTCCTGTTTTATGGCGCAAGATCAACCGCGGTCTTAGCGCGGGTCGAGTTCAGTCACCTGCCATGAGATTGGTAGTTGAGCGTGAGCGTGAGCGCATGGCATTTATCTCCGCCACCTACCACGACGTAAAAGCCCTTTTCACAACCGGCGTTGGTAAAGAGCAAGACTTCGAAGCAAAACTTCTTTCCATTGACGGCAAGAGAATCGCATCAGGTGATGCCTTCAACGACAAAGGTGAAATCAAAGACGGCGTGCTGCTTCTTGATCTAGATGCCGCAGAGAAACTTGCGGTTGCCATGCGAGGCAAAGATATAAAGGTAAAAGTTGAATCGGTGGAATCAAAGCCATCCACCAGACGCCCAGCAGCCCCTTTCACTACCTCTACTTTGCAGCAGGAAGCTTCTAGAAAACTTCGCATGTCTGCCAAGCAGACTATGGATACCGCTCAGTCGCTTTATCAAGACGGACACATTACATATATGCGTACCGACTCACCAGTTCTATCAACCCAGGCTATTCAAGCTGCTAGAAACCTAGCGGTTGAAATGTTTGGCAAGGACTCGGTGCCAGATTCTCCTCGCGTATACACCGGTAAGAACAAAAACGCACAGGAAGCTCACGAAGCTATTCGCCCAGCTGGTGAAACCTTCTTGCATCCGAGTGATCTTCCGATGAGCATGTCATCAAGGTCCAAGGATTTGTACGAGTTGATCTGGAAAAGAACCATGGCATCCCAGATGGCTGATGCCAGAGTTTCAACCACCACCGCAAAGATTTCCGTAGGTCCATTGGATGGCGGGAAATCTGCTGAGTTCTCAGCTTCTGGAACAGTCGTCCTGTTCAAGGGATTTCTTGCCGCCTACGAAGAGGGCCGCGACGTTGAGCGCGAAGAAGAAGACGAGAGTGAAAAAGAGCTAAAGCTTCCTTCCCTAGAAGTTGGCCAAGAGCTATCGGTAGTTGAGGTCACCGCTAAGGACCACATAACTTTGCCACCTCCTCGCTACACAGAAGCATCTTTGGTGAAGGCCCTGGAAGAAGATGGCATCGGAAGACCTTCTACTTATGCGGCTATTTTGTCCACCATCATCAACAAGGGCTACGTCGTAAAGCGCGGCCAGGCTCTGGTTCCAGAATGGATTGCCTTTACTGTCACCCGCTTCTTGGAAGAGAACTTCGTAAAGCTTGTTGACTACGCCTTCACCGCTCAGATGGAGGAAAACCTCGACCAGATTGCAGCCGGAGAACTAGATCGAAGCGATTGGCTAAAGAAGTTCTACTTCGGAACCGAAACTGAAGATGGTTTGCACGACACCGTGCAAAATGTTGGTGAGCATGACCCGAAGGCTGTGAACTCAATACATCTAGCCGAGAACATCACCCTTCGAACCGGTAAGTATGGCCCATACATAGAGACCATGGTTGAGCCAGGTAGCGAAGGTGCCGACGAAAACGGTAGACGTATCGTCAACATCCCTGAAGGCCTTGCCCCTGATGAGCTAACGGTAGCTAAGGCTCAGGAATTAATTGATGCGCCAATTATTTCCGATCGCGTGATGGGTCAAGACCCAACTACCGGATACGACATCTTGTTCAAAGATGGCCGCTA
>WLHO01000069.1 GCA_009702645.1 Actinomycetota bacterium
ATTGCCCAGAAATTGGCCACCTTAGCTCAGTTGGTAGAGCAGCTCCCTCGTAAAGAGCAGGTCAGGAGTTCAATTCTCCTAGGTGGCTCGGATCGAAATGGGAATACCGTCATTGGTTCAATTGTTGAAAGCAGTATCGTCGAACACTAGGGGGGTTGCAAATGGCAACAAAGTTCTCCGGCCTAAAGCCCACTTATTTTGCTGGACCCGCTATTGCTCTAGTCTTACTTGTAATTTCCTGGGGTCAGCCCCTAGCTAATCCTGTTTTGTTCATCCTGGGTCTTGTCCTGATTGCCACGGTTTTCTTTGCTGTTCATCACGCGGAGGTTGTTGCTCTCAGAGTTGGAGAACCTTTTGGTTCTTTGATTCTTGCTGTTGCAGTCACGGTCATTGAGGTCGGAATGATTGTGGTGCTGATGATGGATAGTCCAGAGACCACCAAGAATTTAGCTCGCGACACCGTCTTCACCGCAATCATGATCACGACCGCTGGAATGGTTGGTGCTGCTCTTCTTATAAAGTCTTTGAGAAGAAGAGTCGCAACATTTAGCCCTGAGGGAGTTGTTGGTGCTCTCGCAGCTTTGGCATCCTTGAGCATCTTGAGTCTTGTGTTACCAAGCTTCACGACTTCATCTTCGGGTCCAACCTTCACTGCAACCCAGTTGACATTTGCTGCAGTGGCGTCTCTGGTTTTGTATCTAACGTTCGTAGGTATGCAAACAGTTAGACATCGTGATTATTTTCTACCGCCCGCAAAACTAAACAGCACTCAAAGCATCACGGTGCACGTTAACCCTCCTTCAGCAAAACAAGCGGTTTGGAGTGCTGTAGGTCTTGTTGGATCTTTGATTGCCGTAGTTGGATTGGCTAAAGTCACAAGCCCCTTGATTCAAGGCCTGGTGACAACAATGTCGCTTCCCCAAACCGTTGTCGCATTGAGCATTGCGGCTATTGTTTTGCTACCTGAATTCATCTCCGCAATCAAGGCGGCTCTTTACGGAAGAACTCAAACCAGTCTCAATCTGGCTATGGGATCTGCACTTGCCAGCATTGGCTTAACTATCCCGGCAATAGCCGTAATTTCACTGGTGTTTGGCTTCCAAGTAAATCTGGGTCTTGGGGCGACTGAAATATCTCTTCTGATACTCACACTCTTCGTTTCAGCCTTAACTTTGATTCCTGGAAAGGCGACTATTCTCCAGGGCGCCGTGCACTTGAGCATTTTTGGGGCCTTTATTCTGTTGGTCTTCACCCCCTAGCGCCCTTAGCATAGCCAGAACTTCTCTGGGGGAAACTTGTCCTCTTGCCTCTGTTGTTATGATGATTCGAACTAACCACCGCCGGCTTGTTCGCTTGGGGGTGGCCCCTACAGCGGAAGGTCACCGATGACACCGAATCCATGGACTAAGCATTATCCAAGCGAGGTCAGCCCAGAACTTGAAAGAGTTCCATACGCAAATCTTCCAGAGCTGATAAAAGCAGCTGTTGAAACTTACTCAAAAACCAAAGCCTTCACCCAGGTGATGCCAAACGGCATGAATGGCTCTCTCACCTTTGCTCAGATCGATACCCTCTCTGACAACTTTGCTTCCTACCTTCGTGAGGTAGTTGGACTAAAGCAAGGAGACCGCGTAGCGGTCCAGATGCCAAACTGCTTGGCGTACCCGATTGTTGCCTTCGGAGTTTTCAAAGCTGGATTGGTACTTGTTAACACCAACCCGCTATACACCGCACCGGAAATGATTCATCAGTTCTCTGACTCGGGCGCTGTGACACTGGTAGTTAGCGACATGTTTGCTGACCGACTTGGGGCAGTTTTGCCAAAGACCAAAATCAAAACTGTTGTGACAGTTAAGATTTCTGAGTTTTTCCCACCGGTGGTTGCAGGAATCATTCGAATCGTTCAGCGCTACTGGAGCAGGACACTTCCAAAGATCACAGTTGAGCACACCTGGTTCCAGGCTGCTCTAAAGGCTGGAAAAAACGCCAAGAACGATTCAGCTTCAGCTAGCTACCTAAAGGGCATCACTTCAGAATCAATAGCCGCACTTCAGTACACCGGAGGAACAACCGGTGTCTCAAAGGGTGCAATGCTCTCTCACGGAAACCTTGTGACAAACACTTTGCAGATGATTTCACATTGTGGAACTGGAATGCGCAAGGGTATGGAGATTGTGCTAACTGCACTTCCGATGTACCACATCTTCGCTTTCACTGTGAACCTGCTGGGCTTTTTCCACATCGGAGCAAGAAACATCATCGTTCCTTCTCCTCGTCCGCCAAGCAACTTGCAGCGAGCCTTTGATAACTACAAGATCACTTGGTTAACCGGAGTAAACACACTGTTCAATGCACTCTTGAACGAGCGTTGGTTCCAGGACGCACCACCGAAGCACTTGCGTGCTTCGGCTGCCGGAGGAATGGCTCTACAGGCTTCAGTTTCAGAGCGCTGGCGTGAGCTGACCGGAACCCCACTTGTAGAAGGTTACGGTTTGACAGAAACTTCACCGGTACTCACCTTTAACCCGCTAACTGGACTATCCAAGGACGGCTCTATCGGTATTCCGGTTCCTTCCACAGAAGTAAAGTGTGTGGACGCCAAGGGCAAGGAAGTTGCCGTTGGAGAGGCCGGCGAGATTATCGCCCGGGGACCTCAGATCATGCTTGGCTACTGGCAGCGCCCAGAAGAAACAGCTGCATCCATCAAGGATGGCTGGTTCTACACAGGAGATATCGCTCAGATGGATTCCGATGGCTACTTCAAGATTGTTGATCGCAAGAAGGACATGATTCTGGTCAGCGGATTCAACGTTTATCCAAACGAAGTTGAAGAGCAGATTGCAGCCGTACCTGGTGTTCTAGAAGTTGGAGTCATCGGAGTACCAGATGAGAAATCCGGCGAGAAGGTTCAGGCCTACGTTGTGGCAACTGTTCCAGCTCCAACCCAAGAGCAGATCATCGCTCACTGCCGCGAGAACCTAGCGGCTTACAAGATTCCACAAGGGGTCACCTTTGTCGATGAGCTACCAAAGAGTCCAATTGGAAAGATTCTTCGCCGCGTGCTTCGCGATGAAGTGGTTGCCGGTGCAACCAAGAAGGGTGCATAACCATGAATTCAATAATGATTCTCGCCGAGGAAGTAGCAAACGAAGCTACCGTCGTAAACGAGTTTGAACAGACTCTACTTCGCATCTTCATTCTGATCATCATGTTCGGACTTGGTGCAGGTCTTACTCCAAAGGACTTTGGACTGGCACTAAAGCGTCCATGGGGTCTGATTATCGGATGGCTCACCCAGTTTGGTGTCATGCCACTGACCGCCTTCATTCTTGTCACCTTCGTGCTGTTCCAGTTTGATCCACCGCCGGGCGTTGCATTCATTGCCCTTGGTGCATTGATCATGGGAGCTGTTCCGGCAGGTACAACTTCGAACCTGTTCACTTATTTCTCAAAGGGAAACCTTGCTTTGAGTGTGACCATGACTGTGAACTCAACTCTCTGGGCTTTCGTCATGACACCTTTGATGCTGGTTTTCTACTCTCGCCTAGTTGGACTAGATGAGTCACTAGATATTCCAGTGGGAGAGCTTGTGACAGTGATATTCGGACTCATTGTTCCGGTAGCTCTTGGAATGTTGGTGCGTCGTCTAAGTGCCAACGCCGGATCAGTACTCGAGCTAATTGGTGGAGTGTTCGGACTGCTATTTATTCCTTTCCTAATCGCAGTTTGGGTTCCTAGAAACTGGCAGCTACTACTAACAACCCAATGGCCAACCTATGTTGTTGCAATTGGTTTGGGAGCTATGGGAATGACAGTTGCGTACTACATCGCAAAGGCAATCAAGTTGCACCCGATGAATGCTCGAACAATCTCTCTTGAGACCGGAATCCAAAACGGACCTCTTGCTATTGCGGTTATCGTCTCTGTTTACGCAGACAGCCCAGGCCTGGACCAGATTCTTCTGATCCCAGCTCTGTACTCGCTGTTTATTGTGATTCTCTCAACGCTTGTGACCTTCTGGTTCAGAAGAGCAAACGTTGCAGAAGAGCAGAAGATTCCAAACCTGCTGTAATTCATTTCAGATTTAAGCCGGCGGGAAACCGCCGGCTTTTTTCTTACTCGAGTTGGATTCAGCAAGGGAAATTGTGTGTTTGACTAATTCCAAGGAGAACATTTCCAATTGCCAAACAAGAAAAACAACGCCGTCCAGGAGTATCTGTCCCTGCGATTTAGAAAGCTACTCTCCGGAGATCCAGGCGGAATTCCGCCATGGCTTGGAGTTGTAGCTGAAGGGGACGAGGCTGGCTACTTCGTACCCACCGATGCACCTTGGGTAGTTCACGCAGACTTTGGAACACTAGTTGGCGGCATTCGCGCCTTATTGATGCAAGCCCTTCACCCGGGATCTCTTACTGGGGTAAAGAACCATTCCAGGTATGAATCCGACCCTCTTGGTCGCCTGGCTGGAACCATTCGCTGGCTTACGGTGACAACCTTTGGTTCCAAGACAGCTGTTGC
>WLHO01000007.1 GCA_009702645.1 Actinomycetota bacterium
AAAACGAAGTAGCTATTTCTCTGTCATCCCAGGATCGGCTTGCAGCTCAAGCTCCAAGGCTTCGACCCGTCGCAACTGCGCCGACTTCTGTAACTGAAAGTCTCGGTGAAACAGTTGACCTTGTTAGATCAATTCCAACTACCGCGGCACCCTTGAATACTCAAGCTTCAAATCCAGAAGAACCTGCCCTTTCAGAAACCGCAGATTTGCTTGATGCCCTCAGAAAGAAAAGAAACGAGCGCGAAAGCGTTGAACAACTTGATCCGCACCCTTCTACTGAGGGCCTAAGAATCGTTGAGCTAGTTCCAGAACAGACTTATCCGGATGAAGAACCAGAGCCGGTGGTTATCGAGCCTGAACCAACTCCTGCGCCAGTAAACACAGACAGCAATACCTCACCAAAGCGCGGACGTGCTTCGATTCCAAGCTGGGATCAAATCGTATTTGGAACAAAAACCGAAGACTAAGTCTTTAGCTAAAAGACAAGCAGTGGTACTTCCCACTCAGCCTTACTCATTCCTCCGTGCTGGCCAATCATTTCTAATGACTTAGGTTTTGCAAAATCACGATGATAGATAACTCGGTCCGCTTTCGGCAGCAGCACTAAATCGGGGGCAACAACCTCGGCAGTAGAGCTAAGTGGCTGATACCAACCGGTTTCAACTAACTCCTGCACCGAAGCAACATCAACCAGCGACCCCAGTTCAGACTCAATGCTCTTACGTTTTGCCGTCAAATCAACGCTCGAATCAAAGTAAGCAAAGCCAACTCTCGGATCTCCCCCAATCATCACGAGGTCCTTCATTGATTCATATTCATCCAGATAAACGTGGGATGACTTAGGCACATCGATTACGCCGTGGTCGGCGGTAAGAATTGCGCCAGCTGATTTTGGTAGCGATTTAGTAAAGCCCCCGAGCACTGAATCCAATTCTTCGATTGTGTTTAACCACTTTTGCGAACTAGTTCCAAAACGGTGAGCTAGTTGATCCAACTCTGGGATATAGAGATAGATAAGCGTTCCAGGCTTGGCAAGCTCGGAACTTGCTATCGCAAACCGCTCCTCAATAGTTTTAGCCGGCATGTACTTGGAAGCCGGCATAGTTGCTTGAGTGAATCCACTTGCTTCGTATTCGCCTGGCCCAACAGTGATCATTCGCTTGCCTGCAGCAACACCTTGCTCGCTGATGGTCTCGAGGTCTTGATACCTTCTCGGAGGAAGGTCAGGCCCAAGATCGTTTAGCAGGTTTATAGCCTTAGAGTGTTGCCGATCAAAGACCCGATATCCGATGAAGGCATGTTCTCCGCTTTGTTTGCCTGTTGCAAAACTAGCCAAGCTGGTAGCGGTAGTTGTGGGGAAACCTGAGAACAGAGATTTGGAATTTGCTAACTTTTGGTTGAGAAAGCCAGCATGGCCGCCAGCGGCTTTGATATTTGCAACACCCAATCCGTCAACCAGAATCACTGCATAGCTTTGTTTGGCAATAAGCGAAAGTGGGTTTGTTTTGCCATCGAGCGCTAGTAATGCACTGAGATAAGCCTCGGAAAGCCTCCCAAATGATTTTGGTACAGAAGGTAGCATCGAAGCTAAGTTTGCCACAGCAGCAGGAAGATCATGGCCAAAGAACAAATCGATAAAGTTCCGGAACGAATCTTCGACATCGACTTATCCAAGGAGATGCAGGACTCATTCCTGGAGTACTCCTACTCTGTTATCTACTCCCGAGCCCTTCCCGATGCTCGGGATGGCCTAAAGCCAGTTCATCGACGCATCGTTTACCAGATGGGTGAGATGGGGCTTCGCCCAGACCGAGGCCACGTCAAATCAGCCCGAGTTACTGGCGAGGTAATGGGAAAGCTGCACCCGCACGGTGACAGCGCCATCTATGACGCTTTGGTTCGAATGGCGCAACCGTTTTCACTCCGAGTACCCCTTGTTGACGGACATGGAAACTTCGGTTCCCTAGATGATGGACCTGCCGCAGCTAGGTATACCGAGGTAAGGCTTTCATCAGCAGCGCTGGTGATGAATGAGGGTCTAAACGAAAACGTCGTCGATTTCAAGCCAAACTACGATGCTCAACTTTCAGAGCCAGAAGTTCTTCCGGCTGCATTTCCAAACCTGTTGGTGAACGGAGCTTCTGGAATTGCCGTTGGTATGGCAACCAACATGCCCCCGCATAACATGCGCGAGGTCGTCAAGGCAGCAATTTTTCTTCTAAGAAACCCCAAGGCAACCCTCGATGACCTAATGGCCATTGTTCCAGCCCCAGATTTCCCAAACGGTGGAATCATCATGGTTGGCGAAGGTATCAAGGAAGCTTACGAAACAGGCCGCGGTAGCTTCAAAACCAGGGCAAGAGTGAGTGTCGAATCAGTTGCTCCTAGAAAACTTGGGCTCGTAGTCACTGAGCTTCCCTACCTTGTGGGGCCCGAAAAAGTTATCGAAAAGATTAAAGAAGGCGTGAACGCCAAGAAGCTTCAGGGTATTTCTGATGTGATTGACCTGACCGATAGAAGTAATGGTCTGAAGCTCATCATTGAACTCAAAACCGGATTTGACCCACAGGTTGTTCTCGACCTTCTTTATCGCTACACCCCAATGGAAGATAGCTTCGGAATCAACAACGTAGCTCTAGTCGAAGGTCAGCCACAGACCCTTGGACTTCGTGACCTGCTTGGTGTTTATCTAGCTCACCGCATCATCGTCATCAGAAGAAGAAGCGAGAACCGCCTAGGCAAGCGCCAGGCCAGATTGCACCTGGTCGAGGGAATGCTCCTTGCCATCGTTGGAATTGACGAAGTTATCAAGATCATCAGGGCTTCGGAGGAAGTTCAAGAAGCCAAAACCAAACTGATGAAGAAGTTCAAGCTCAGCGACATTCAGGCCGAGTACATTCTTGAGCTACGCCTTCGCCGCCTGACAAAGTTTTCCAAACTTGAGCTAGAGACTGAGAAAAAGCAGCTCCTTCTAGAAATTGCCGAGTTAGAGAAGATTCTAAAAAGCGACAAGGTACTCAAGGACCTAGTTGCATCAGAACTTGAGGAAGTAGCAAAAAACTACGGCGACGATCGTCGCACCTCCCTGCAAGCAGAAGGCGAAGTTGTCACTGAGTCTGCAGCCACCAAAAAGCTTGTAAACGCGGAACTCACCGATTCCCCATCAGCCATTACCCTTACCGCTTCCGGGCGGGTGTTTAGATCCGAAGATGCCAAAGAGCCTGCAACCCGAAAGAACGGCTACCGAAATTGGTTTACCTCCACAACCAGAAGCGATGTGGTTTTCGTCACGGATGCTGGTCGGATGCTTAGAACCCACGTTGGAGATATCCCGGTTGGCGACTACGGCGTTCACAACTCTGGAACTCCGGCTGCAGAGTTTCTTGGTCTCGGCAAGAAGGAGAAAGTTCTGGCTGTTTTCCCAGTAGACGAGAAAACCGTTATTGCCCTAGGCACTAAGACTGGAATCGTGAAACGGATCACCCCAGATTTCCCAACCAAGCCTGATTTTTCTTGCATCAACCTCAAAGGCTCAGACAAGGTTGTTGGAGCGGCCGCATCAACCGAGACCGACGAGCTTGTCTTTATTACTCAAGACGCGCAGTTTCTTCGCTTCGACGCAAAGGCCGTTAGGCCACAGGGTGTAAACGGTGCGGGTATGGCTGGTATCAAGACTGAATCTGAAGTTGTCTACTTCGGAGTGCTAAAGCCCAAAGAGAAAAACATCGTTTTGACCGTTGCTAACAGCTCAGCCTCCCTTCCAGGAACAGACGGCGGAGGCATGAAGGTTTCCAAACTCGCAGAATTTCCCAAGAAGGGACGAGCGACCGGCGGTGTTAGGTGTCAGAAGTTCATTCGTGGCCAAAACCAGATTGTCCTTGGATATGTCGGGCCCGAAGGCTTCCAGCTTGTGGATGGTAAGGGTAAGGCCATCGGTGTTGAGTATGAATTGCAAAAACGCGATGCCTCAGGAGATCCAGCTCCGGCCATCAGTTTTGTGGGAAGAACCTAAGCGTCAATTCTTTCTCGCTCAAGCGAATCAGCTGAGTCGATAATGAAATCTCTTCTAGGTCCAACCTCGTTACCCATTAGAAGCTCAAACATCTTCTCGGCAGCTTCAGCATCTTTTACGGTGACGCGTCTAAGGGCTCGCTTGGATCGGTCCATGGTGGTTTCTGCCAGCTGCTCAGCATCCATCTCCCCCAGACCCTTGTAGCGCTGAATAGGTTCCTGATAGCTCTTCTTGGCGGTCTTTAGCTTGGCCAACAGTTTTTCTAGCTCTGCCTGCGAATAGGTGTAGATGTGCTCATTGGATTTTGATCCGGCATTGATCACTGTGACTCGATGAAGCGGAGGAACAGCCGCAAAAACTCTTCCTGCCTCAACGAGCGGGCGCATGTAGCGGAAGAACAAGGTAAGCAGCAGGGTTCTGATGTGGGCTCCGTCAACATCTGCATCGCTCATCAAGATAACTTTTCCGTACCTTGACGCATCAAGATCGAAGCTGCGTCCGGAACCAGCTCCAAGAACTTGAATGATGGATGCACACTCCGCGTTTGAGAGCATGTCGGCAACTGAAGCCTTTTGAACGTTCAGGATCTTTCCGCGGATTGGAAGCAGTGCCTGGTACTCGCTGTTTCGAGCAAGTTTGGCGGTTCCAAGGGCGGAGTCGCCCTCAACAATGAAAAGCTCCGAAACTTCAGTTTCAGAAGTGCGGCAATCAACTAGCTTGCTCGGCAAAGATGAGCTCTCCAAGGCATTTTTGCGACGCTGGGTTTCCTTGTGGGTTCGAGCCGAAACGCGGGCTTTGGTTTCGGCAACAATCTTTTCCAAAACTAAAGCTGATTGTGTCTTGTCATCGCGCTTGGTTGACTTCAGTCGTTCATTAAGGCGTTTTGCAACGATTGCCGACACGATGTTCTTTACCGCCGGTGTTCCAAGAATTTCCTTGGTCTGACCTTCGAACTGCGGCTCGGCTAACCGAACGGCAACCACCGCGGTCAGGCCTGCAAGAATGTCTTCTTTTTCGACCTTGTCGCTACCAAGCTTGAGCTTTCTTGCATTTGCATCAATCTCGGCACGAATTGCCTTGACAGCTCCCTGCTCAAAACCTGAAACATGGGTTCCACCCTTTGGCGTTGCAATTACGTTTACGAAGGAGCGGAAGTTTGTCTCGTATCCAGTTCCCCAGCGAAGGGCAATGTCCACTTCACAACTTCGGGTGACTTCAGTGGAAACCATGTTGCCCTTTTTATCCAGAACTGGCACTGTCTCGGTGAATTCAGCATCACCACGTAATCGCCAGACCGAGGTCACTGCAGTGTCTGGTGCCAGGAAGTTAACAAACTCGGAAATGCCACCCTCGAACTTGAATTCCTGCTTGATTCCCTTGGCTGTTCTTTTGTCATTCAAAGTGATCAGAAGTCCCGGAACCAAGAAAGCGGTTTGGCGAGCCCGGTCTTCAATCTCTTTTAGGTCAAATGCAGTTTCTTTAACAAAGATCTGTGGATCTGGCCAGTAACGCACTCTGGTTCCAGTCTTGTTTTTGCCGACCTTGCCCAGGATCTGAAGTTCGCTCTTTTTTACAAAAGGCTTGAAGGTGTTTGTTGGTCCGATCCCTTTTTTGTCGTCAAATACCCCTGGCTCACCGCGCCTAAAGGACATGGCATAGGTTTGCCCGTTTCTATCAACCTCAACATCGAGACGCTCTGAAAGAGCGTTTACAACCGATGCTCCTACTCCGTGCAAACCACCGGACGCTGCATATGAGCCAGAACCAAATTTTCCACCGGCATGCAACTTGGTGAACACAACTTCGACACCCGATAGACCTGTTTTCGGTTCGATATCGACTGGGACTCCTCGGCCATCATCTTCAACCGTGACACTTCCGTCTTTTTGAAGTTCAATAGAGACTTTTTTGCCGTGACCCGCGAGTGCCTCATCCACGCTGTTATCGATGATTTCCCAAAGACAGTGCATGAGCCCGCGACCATCGGTTGAGCCGATGTACATTCCGGGGCGTTTACGGACGGCCTCTAGGCCTTCTAGGACCGAGAGGTGTCTAGCTGAATAGTCTTCGCTTGCCACTTGAGAATCTTAAGCGCAGCCACGGGCAGCCCTTGAAACCAACACCCAAGACGTTGAAAATACTTCGCTTTTAGCGAAAAGCGGCTCTAAATGGACTAAATAGTCAGTTGGGTGTGTTGAGATTAGTCCAGAAGGGATACACACATGCAACCAGTTGAAGCAACAGCACCGAACCTAGGCTCCACCCTGAACGCAGCCGATCGCTGCGACGTCTGTGGTGCTCAGGCCTACATCAAGGTCTCGCTTGCTACCGGAGAACTGTTGTTTTGTGCCCACCACGGCAAGGCCAACAAGGAAAAACTTGAGCCAATTGCTAAAGCTTGGCTTGACGAAACTGACAAGCTACTAGCTCGCTAGTCGTCCCTTTAGTTCAATTCTCGCCTTTTCGGCGTAAGCATCTGCAGCCTTTGCTTCTTGGCTTGTCTGTTGGTAGCTAAATCCAGATTTTGCTGCGACAAGTTTTAGAAACGCGTCGGCTAGGTGTGGATTCAATGGCAGTAGCGGTCCATTCAGCCTCGCGCCCATAAGGTTTCCCTCCAGGACGCCTTCATCGGATTTTTGCTTTGCCGATTGCATCGAGCTATTTCCAAATCCCGCCTTTAGTGAAACAAGGGCTTTTGCATCATTGAGAAGTTCAATCTCGGCCGAGTGGTTGGCGTATCCGGTTGTTAGTTCGCCGTTGCCATCAAAGCCGTAACTCTCGGCCGATGCACGCTGTGCAACCCTCACGCTTCTTGAAGGAAACACTCCGACACCAGCAACAGTTCTTCCATCCATCAACTCAATGCTCTCGCCCAGTATTTCCCAACCCAAACCCAGGGCCAAAAATGGAGTTCCTCGGGTAGCCAGCTCGCGAACTTTTGCTGCTTGCCCCTCGATCATTTCAAGAGCCTCTAAAGCACCGGCTAGTGTGCCGGAACCAATGAAGACGGCGTCGAAATCGGAACCTATCGAGCCCGTGCCATCAAAGATTTTGACGCTGGAATCAATGCCGGCCCATTTGAGTCTTTGAACTAAGCAATCTAAGTTTCCGCTTTCCCCATTAAGACCTAACTGGGAGGGGAACAAGTGGAGAAAGCGAACACTCATTTGCCACTCTCCAGATCCAGAAAACCCATGAGTTTTCTAATTGCCATCATCTGCTCGTAATTGGTCAACAACGTCCCACGCTTGCCATTGGCCTTCAAGAAAGCAACGTACTGAGCTAGTGCCTGCTTACTGTCCGGTTCCACGTTCTCAGGTGATATCCCGAAGTAGCTCAACCTTGTTGCCCAATGCCAAGCTCTTGATCCTGAAATCATCTTGACAGAGCCGATGCGCGATAGATCAATGTCGTAAATCCATGAAGGATCAGGGGTTCCCTCGTCCATCGCAATCCAGATAGCCGTCTCAGGATCCTCCATAGCAACCAAGGTCGCTCTCATACTCGAAGGGTTTTTCATCATCAGGATCTGAATCTCAACGCCCTGATACTTAGCGATTTCGCCGCGTCCGTAGACAGTTTGCTGGTTTGAGATAGCTCGCGAAGCAGCTTCGATGTCAAAAGAGCTTCCGAGAATTTGCTCAGCAACCGAAAAGGCCAAAGCGGTATCGATGGCAAAGTGCAGACCCTTGCCCGGGAGTTGAACCGAAGAGCTTGCCCCGCCCAGAGACAAAGTTGCGACGCCGTCGATTTCATCAATCACAGATACCGAAACAGGAAGGTTGTTTACAACATCTCCTTTTCCAAACCTGGGCGCAGCAAGGGCCCCTTCTGGCCACTTGGACAATGCTTTTTCCAAAACCTTTACTTGGGCTACTGGTGCATTTGTAAGCATCAGGCCAATATCAATCAGGTTCGCATCTGATCCGTTGATTACAACTCCGTTAGTTGCGCTGCTAGCAGCCGCGTGCAACATTCCAAAAACTCGGTCTGGTTCAAAGAAGCGGTTGAGCTGATCAATTTGAATGTTGGTAAGCACGACCCAACTTGGGGCCACAAATGGAGCCAGTACCTCACCGTAGGCCTCATCAACTTCCAAAACAGCAACATCCGCATTCAAAGCTCCGGCCAGTGTTGCCTGTCCGATGACGGCCGAGCCGATACCTTGCGGCATGTTGCCACCAGATGGATTGCTAAAAACTTTCAGTCCTTGAGAGGCAAGGGTTCCGGCGACCAGCGCGGTTGTTGTGCTCTTGCCGTTGGAGCCCGAGACAAAAATTACTCCGTATTTTAGGGAGCCAAGGGTTTTACTTAGAAGTTTTGGCTCGATTAGCATCGCAATGCGGCCAGGAATTGCCGAACCTCCGCCTCGCAGCTTGGCAACAATGCGAATTAGTTTTCCAACTAGAACTGCAAGAAAAAGCCTCACGGGTATCTACTGGTCTAAGTAGTCACGCAGCATTTGAGAGCGCGACGGATGCCTTAGCTTCGACATGGTCTTGGACTCTATCTGTCTGATTCGCTCGCGGGTGACGCCAAACTCTTCACCGATTTGGTCAAGGGTCTTTTGAACACCGTCGCCCAGACCAAAGCGAGATTTAATTACGCCGGCTTCTCTTGGGTGAAGAGACTGCAGAATTCTCTCGAGCTCGCGCTGCAGCATGGTGAAACCAACCGCATCGGCCGGAACCACAGCTTCGGTGTCCTCGATTAGATCTCCGAATTCGCTATCGCCATCTTCTCCAAGAGGTGTGGAAAGTGAAATTGGCTCGCGTCCGTACTTCTGAACTTCAACAACCTTTTCAGGTGTCATATCCAGTTCTCTTGCGAGCTCTTCAGGAGTTGGCTCGCGTCCTAGGTCCTGAAGCAACTGACGCTGCACTCTGGCAAGTTTGTTGATGACTTCAACCATGTGTACTGGGATACGAATAGTTCTGGCCTGGTCTGCCATGGCGCGGGTAATGGCCTGACGAATCCACCAAGTTGCATAGGTCGAGAACTTGTATCCCTTGGTGTAGTCAAACTTCTCAACGGCACGAATAAGACCGAGGTTTCCTTCTTGAATAAGATCTAGAAATTGCATTCCTCGTCCGGTGTAACGCTTTGCAAGAGAAACCACCAAACGAAGGTTAGCTTCGAGCAAGTGAGACTTGGCCTTCTGGCCATCCTTTACAACCCACTTAAGATCGCGCTCCATCTCACGTGCAAGCTTTCTCTTGCCAGCGAGTTTCTCTTCAGCAAACAAACCTGCTTCGATGCGCTTAGCTAGCTCTACTTCGAGCTCTGCGTTAAGAAGGGCAACTTTACCGATCTGCTTTAGGTAATCCTTGACTGGGTCTGCTGTTGCACCGGTGATCGTGGTGCTCTGAGTAGGAATGTCGTCTTCTTCGGTGTGCGAAAGAACGAAACCGCCACCTGGAACAACTACTTCTTCAACTTCATCGGCTGCAGGAAGTTCAGTTTCGACGGCAGTGATGTCAACGGCTTCGGCAACATCGGCAACAATGTCCTCTACCGACTCAAGTTCAATATCTTCGTCATCATCTAGTTCGTCATCGTCAATTGCTGAGCCCTTTAGGCCGGCCTTGCCGAGTTTGCCCTTTGGCTCCTTCTTGGAAACCTTGGAAGCAGGGCCTGTTGAGCCCTTCGAAGTCTTGGTGTTTTTTGAAACAGCGCTTGCCTTGGCTGACTTTGAAGCAGGAGTTGCCTTCGCAGATTTACCTGCAGTCTTTGCTGCTGGTTTGGTAACTTTTGCAGCTACCTTTGTTTTTGGCGCTGGCTTGGAAGCCTTAGTTGGCTTTGAAGTTTTTGAAACTGGCTTTGCAGTTTTGACAGCAGCGGCGACCTTCTTGGTTTTAGGCTCGCTCTTAGAACCCGCAGTGCGGGCAAGTTTTTTTGGAGCTGCTGGGGCTTTTGCCACTTGGTCCTCTCGCCCGAAGGCTTTTCCAGGCATTACTAAGACCCATGTCAAGTCGGATAAATCCGTCTGACTGGGTCTTTTCTTATTATGCCACGGAATTCGTCAGCTTCTGGACTGCCTAATTCGCGCCCTAGTAGCAACAATGAAGAAGGCTTGGCTATTCCTGACCTAGCCTTGAGCCATGCCACTAGCAATCATTACTGGAGCCAACACCGGTCTTGGGTTCGAAACCGCCCGAGGCCTTCTCGGCCTTGGCTACCAGGTCGTTATAACAAGTCGAGACCTGGACCGCGGGAGTACAGCTATAGCCAAGCTCAAAGCAGAGCATCCACAAGCTGTCGTTTCAATGTTGCCGCTAGATCTAGCAAGCCAGGAAAGCATCGGCTCTTTTGTAAAATCCTTTGCTGCCGCATTTGGCAAGTGGGACGTATTGGTTTTGAATGCTGGAGCCAAAGTTTTGGCAAACTACCAGCAGACCAGTTCGGGAATCGAGTACCACTTTGGAGTAAATGCCGTAGGGCACTTTGCTATTACCGCAGATCTTCTGGCTTATCGCGCAAAAATATCAAGAGTGGTTTCAGTGTCTTCGATTGTTGCAAGGTTTGCTCCACAAACACTTGGACCCGCTGGTTCTGCATCTAGTTATTCAGCCGGTGCAAGCTACGCAGCGAGCAAGTTATCGAACTACTTGTTTGCTATGGAACTCGAGAATCGATTTGGTTCTGAAGTTTTTAGCTCGCTAGCGGCGCATCCCGGATTTGCGCGTGCTGAGCCTTATGGCCCAAGTAGTACAAGATTCTTCGAGTCGTTTCTAGCTCAATCAGCAGCTATGGGTGCGCTTCCAATTATTGAGGCTGCATCAAGCTCATCACTTGCTGGTGGTAGCTATCGAGTGCCAAAAATTCTTGAACTTTGGGGATCCCCCGCGGAAGGAATTGTCCCAAAGATTACGAGCCCAAAAACGCTAAAGCAAAACTGGGAAATACTCGAGTCCCTTTCGGGGAAAACTCTAACCCTGTGAGTCGTCGGGATTGTTGCGCTGTCTCGAAGCTAAGTAGCTCTCAAGCTCTGCAGCGATTTCATCTGCGTTGGGAAGTTTCACAAACGGTTTCCTAATTGGTGCCCTTGATGGCCCGGTCACCTCGTTTTGGTATCCCTGCTCCAGAGTGGCAATCATCTTTTGAAGCTCAGGGTTTTCGGCGATTTGCTCATTGAGCTTTGTAAGAAATTGCGATCCGTCATCTCGCAGATCATCCGTTGGGAAAACAAGACCGGTCGAAGAAGAAACCAACTCAAAAGCAGTCACTGCCGCTTGAGGAAAATCATTGTCCGCGAGATAGTGCGGGCAGAGCAGTACATAACCAACAATCGGCATTCCAGTTTGAGCAACCTTGAACTCAAGAAGGTGCAGAACGTTTCCAGGCACCTGAGTCTGAGGTTTCCATTCGGAAAGCTCATTCACAATCTCTTTTCGGTTTCCAGAGACGGTTACACCAATCTCTCTGGTGTGTGGAATTGGGAAAGGTATTGCATGTAGCCATGTGACATCTTTCACCTGAAGCCTTTTAATCAGACGCAAAATCGCATTGGTAAATGCTTCCCATCTGAAATCTGGCTCATAGCCGTGTAGGAAAAGAAAGGGTTGGTTTGCCTCATCGTGAACCAGGTACAACCCAAGACTTGCTGGTTCGTAATCTTCGATGTGGTCTTTCTCGAAGTACATGACCGGTCGTCTGGATCGGTAGTCCAGCAGCTCATCGTTGTTAAATGTCAGAATCTGCGAGGTCGAAAGATTCGCAAAAATGTTCTCGGAGAACTGATTCAGCACTCCCCCGGCGTCAGTAAAGCCAGTTAGTCCAGCAATCAAGTGAAGACCAGAGGGTACCTCAACCTGATCAAACTCGAATTCGTAAAGCGGCTCATTGGACATAGCTACAAGTCTAAGCACAAGCTGGAATAGCATTGTGGCTATGACCAAGCTGAAAATCTCCTTTACGCAAACACCTCCCGCCGCCTCTGGCCTTGCCGCGACAGTTATCGGGGTTCAGGCTCAAGCCAAGGTCCCAAAGATTGCAAAAAGCCATCTGGATTCAAAGCTAACTGCCAGTTTCAATCTGACCTCGCTCGGAGTTTCTTCTGAAGTTGGCTCACTAAAAAAGCTTTCTGGTCCAGGCTCTTCAGTCATAGCGCTTTTGGGGCTTGGAGAAACAATCAAACTGGACTCAATTCGCGATGCAATGGGTTCGGCAGCACGCGAACTTGGAAACTTCGAACATGTGGTGATTGATCTACCTCTAAATAGCAAGGAGCAAGTGCTAGCGGCTATCGAAGGTTTTCAACTAGGAAACTATGACTACTTGACTTACAAGCCAAAGGCCACCAAACGAGTACTTGCCAAGCTCACAATCATTACTTCTTATAAGCCTGCTACGAGTGCTCTAAGCGAGCTAGAGGTTCTAACCAGCGCAGTTCACCGAACCAGAGACATGGTCAATGCCCCAGCCAATGATCTTTATCCGGAAGTTATGGTCCAAGCCGCAAAGAAACTTGCCAAGGGCGTCACTGTGAAGGTAAAGGTCTGGGAAGAAAAGGATCTGATCGCCGATGGACTCGGTGGAATCCATGCAGTAGGTAAGGGTTCGAATCGCCCTCCCCGACTAGTCAAGCTCGAATACAAGCCTGCTCGTGCCAAGACTTCGGTGGCTTTCGTTGGAAAAGGCATCACCTTTGATACCGGTGGTCTTTCCCTAAAGCCTGCCGAGTCGATGGTTGGTATGAAGTACGACATGACTGGAGCAGCCTCCTGCCTTCAGGCGCTAATTGCCATCGCCGAACTAAAGCTGCCGATCAAGGCAACAGCTTGGTTGTGTCTTGCTGAGAACATGCCCTCGGGTGGAGCAACAAGGCCAAACGATGTCATCAAGATTCGAAACGGGAAAACTGTCGAGGTTCTAAACACCGACGCCGAGGGTCGACTGGTGCTAGCAGATGGACTTTCCATGGCTTCAGAGGAATCCCCCGACTACATCGTTGATGTTGCAACTTTGACTGGAGCAGCTACCATCGCACTTGGTAATAGGTATGCCGGGCTAATGGGTGATGACAAAGCTATAAAGAAGGTACAAAACGCCGCTGCCACAACCGGTGAATTGGTTTGGCACATGCCCCTGCCTGATGAGCTTCGCCCTCTTCTGAACTCGGATATCGCTGATATAGCAAACGTGAAGATAGGCAACCGCGCCGGAGGAATGCTTATCGGTGGGCTTTTCCTAAAGGAATTCGTTGGAACTGAGGGCAAGAGCGCGCCAGCTTGGGCTCATCTGGATATTGCAGGCCCCGCAAACAACGACTCCGCGGCCTATGGACACACCCCTAAAGGCGCTACCGGAGTCACGGTTCGTACCCTGGTGCAGCTAGCCCGCGACCTCGCTGGCTAACCGGTAGTAAACTTAGCCCGCATCCAAAAAATCCCTGCTCTAAGGAGAAAATTCGCGTGGCCGATCACTCATTTGACGTTGTAATCCTTGGCGGCGGAAGCGGTGGCTACGCAGCCGCACTTCGCTCGGCCCAACTAGGAAAGTCAGTCGCCCTAGTTGAAAAGGACAAACTTGGCGGCACCTGCCTTCACCGCGGCTGTATCCCAACCAAGGCTTTGTTGCACTCGGCTGAAATTGCAGACAACACTCGTGAGG